>JABMRB010000548.1 GCA_013202865.1 Candidatus Nealsoniibacteriota bacterium
CGATTCAGGGAGAAATGGGGGCAAAACGGCCCGGCAGGGGGGTGAATGGGCCTCGTGACGGCCGCTTGCGGCTTAGCCCACATACCGGAGGCGAGAAGCCGACTGCGGTCGAAGACCGCACGCGACGTACGCCGGAGGCCCCGTTCAAGTGGGTGGCGGTTCTCGGGCAGGCTATCCCTCACCAGGTTGCGTCCCCGCAGAGCCTGACTCCGTTTCACCGGACAAACCGCCCGCTAAACTAGACCCTCAACAGCCGGCCTGGGCGATTCTTCTCCGGAACAAAGCAGGAGGTCTGGGGCATCCAGGCAATCTGCAACGCCTTTTCCGAAAACGCAGCTTCCGGCTGCCCCCGCTGAGGCGGGCGACTGCGGGACTATCCACTAGACTCCGGTGCCTGGAAATGCCGAAGCGAAAAGGGGGGCGGAGGCCCTGCGCGCGGCGATATTCGTATTTACGCCGGATGCCGCCCTGCATTATCATCATGCCCTGGAGAAATGAGCGTGTCGCTGGACTCCCTTGGCCAGTTTCGACGGAGCGGTCAGCGGGATGGGCGGCGACGCCGCCTGCTGAACGACGAGCTTCTCGACCCGACCGGCACGGCCGCCGGCTGGGGTCCGTTGCGGGCGGCCGCCGAGTTAGACGCGGCGCGGAGGTCGAGAAATTACGGAGATGCGGCCTTCATGGACGATCAACTGCGCATGGTCGACCTGGTTCCACGCCGGGTGGCGACCTTCATCCTGCTGTTCCTGACCGGACTGATCGTGGTGGCCGCCTTGGAACTGGCCTATTCCTGGGCCTCCACGCCCGCCATGCTGGAAATCACCAGCGACGGCCGCCCCATCGCCGCCTTCGACCTGGACAGCGAAGGCAGCCTGGCCGTCTGGTTCTCCTCGATCACGCTGTTCATCTCCGCGTTGGTGGCCGTACTGATCTACGCCATCCGCCGCTTCAAGACCGACGACTACCAGGGATACTATCGGATTTGGCTCTGGGCCGCGGCCTGCTGGCTGCTGATGAGCATCGACGAGACCTCCAGCCTCCACGAAGGCTTCAAGGAGATGATGAAACGGGTGACCGGCACCGCGATTCTCGGCGACGGTTCGATCTGGTGGGTGGCACCCTATTTCTTCCTGCTCGGTGCGGTCGGCTCGCGGTTGCTGTTCGACATGCGCGAATGCCGCACGTCGTCCATTGCGTTTGTGGGCACGGCCGTCTGCTTCGCCGTGGCCGTGCTGGCACAGCTCGGCTGGATTCTACCCGATACGTGGAAGAGCGCCGAAGGCGCGATCGGCGCCCGGGGTGTGATGCTCGAAGAAGGGGCCGAGATGGTCGGCAATCTGCTGCTGTTGCTGGCCATGGGACTACACGCCCGCTACGTAATCTTCGACGCCGAGGGGCTGCTGCTGGACGGGGAGATGTCGATGCGCGGTCCGATGCGTCGCCGGTCGGTGCTGGCAGAAGCGGTCGCGGTAGCCGAGGCCATGCAACCGCTGGAGGAGGCCGCCCCCGGAGTGGCCGACGAGTGGATCCGTGTCGAAGGGGCCCACGAAACGCTCCAGCCGCCGTCGCGACGCGCCACCCCGGCGATCGAACGGAACAAGCGGCGAAAACCCCGCAAGGCCATCGTCACCCCCAAGCCCGAGCGGAAATCCGACCTCGAAGCCTCGCCGCCTAGTCACAAGCTGACCAAGGCCGAACGCAAGGCTCAGCGCAAACGCATGACCGAAGAGCGGATCGAACGCGAGCGGCGGAAACGGGATAAGTGGAATTGAGCCACACCTATTGCCGCTTGCGGCTTCGCAGTGTCAGGGAAGGAAAAGCGGACATCATTGATATTGACGAGGGGAGAAATCAGCCGGCGTATGGGGTCCGAGCGGGGTGTGTTCTGTTCGTACTTCCGCTAGTCGCAGGAGTCTTTGTGTTCCTAAGCCTAATGAGCAGGCCGGATACTCAGGCAGAGTTCTCGGAAGGAATCTTGGTCGACATCCTGTTCACAGGACCGCTTTGGGCAATTCACACCTACTTGCGGTTGCGCGACGCGTCTAGCAGAGACGGACAGCGAAGAAACAGGACGCTGCTCCTCAGTCTGCTCGCGTACTTCGTCGTCGTGTCTTCATTGACCACCGTTGCTATACTGAAGCAGCACCTACGCACGCACACTGCGTGCGAGTGCCCGTGTGACGACAGAAAGTAGGGTGGGTCGAGCGCAGCGAGCCCCA
>JABMRB010000549.1 GCA_013202865.1 Candidatus Nealsoniibacteriota bacterium
GAAGCACGAATGACGAATGACGAAAAAAGGATACGTGTCGACAAATTATACGAAATGGGGCGGTTGTGTGCGATAGGCCAACGATCACACCGAAAACGCTTCCCCAAACGTTCGTCATTCGTGCTTCGTCATTTCCACCCCGGTTGACCACCGGGGCGAAAAGGCAAGAATAGACCGTGCCTGGGCCGCCCCGCTCCAACGGGTGGTGCGCCTGGGCTTTTCGGAAGACGGCTCATTTTTGGGAGGATTCGCAATGCACATCGGACTATTCGCCGCAGAAGGCACCGCTGACATCGCCACCGAAGTCGGCGGACTGTGGGATACCGTGGCCACGTTCGTGGCCCAGCGGGGCCTGAGTCTGGCCGGCAACCTGACGGCGGCCCTGGTGATCTTCATCGTGGGACGCTGGGCGTCGAAGCTCCTGAAGCGGCTTATCATCCGGCTGTTGACCAAGGCCAAGGTCGACGAGACATTGACCAAATTCCTGGCCAACATCGCCTACGCCCTGCTGCTGATCTTTGTCGCCATGGCCGCGGTCAATCGGCTAGGCGTCGACACGACGTCGTTTGCGGCAGTCGTGGCGGCGGTCGGGTTGGCCGTCGGCTTCGCGCTGCAGAATTCGCTTTCCAACTTCGCGTCCGGTGTGCTGCTCATCCTCTACAAGCCGTTCGAGGTCGGCAACTATGTTGACGCGGGCGGGTCGAAGGGCACCGTCGAAGAGATCCACCTGTTCAGCACCCTGATGCGGACCGGCGACAACGTGCAGATCGTCGTACCCAACGGCCAGATCACCAGCGGCACGATCACCAACTTCTCGGCCAAGGATACCCGGCGAATCGATCTGGTAGTCGGCTGCGGATACGACGACGACCTGAAGGCCGTCAAGGAGTTCCTCGTCGAGTTATTGGCCGCCGACGACCGCATCCTGGAAGATCCCGAACCGGTCGTCGCCGTTAGCGAACTGGGCGACAGCAGCGTGAACTTCGTGGTTCGCCCGTGGGTCAAAGCCGCCGACAATTGGGCCGTTCGCTGCGATTTGAACGAGAAGATCAAGCTCGGCTTCGACGAGCGAGGATTCAATATCCCCTATCCCACCCGCGACGTTCACATCCACGGCACTCCGCTCACAGTTTGAGATGCTACGCAAAGATCTGGAACTATACGGACCGAACGCACAGCCGCCGCGACAAGTGTCGCCGCGCAAGGCCCGGCGCTACTGTCGCCGACTGGCCGGGCGGCAGTACGAGAACTTTACCGTGCTCAGCCGGTTCTTTCCCGGTCGGTTGCGGCAGCACCTGTGCAACGTCTACGCCTACTGCCGCTGGGCCGACGATCTAGCCGACGAAACGGGCGACCCCCGCCAAAGCCTCGCCCTGTTGGGGTGGTGGGAACGGCTGCTGCGAGAATGCTACCAGGGCAACACGGCCCACCCCGTCTTCGTCGCCTTGGCCGAAACGATCCGGAAATTCGAGATCCCCATCGACCCGTTTCTCGACTTGCTGGTCGCCTTTCGCCAGGACCAACGGGTGGTCCGATACGATACGACCGACCGGTTGATCGAATACTGCCGCTACTCGGCCAATCCGGTCGGCCGGCTGGTGCTCTACCTGGGCCGGTGCCACACGCCCGGGCGGGCCCAACTGTCCGACGCCATCTGCACGGGGCTGCAATTGGCCAATTTCTGGCAGGACGTTGCCCGGGACTTCGACCGCGGTCGGGTCTACCTGCCCCAGACCGACTGCCGCCGATATGGCTACGAGCCGGCCCATTTCATCGACCGGGTGTGCAACGAGCCGTTCCGCCTGCTGTTGGCGGCCGAGGTCGACTGGGCCGAGGGATGGCTCTCTCGGGGGGGGGCGTTGGTCGGTCTGATGCCCTCCGAGCTGCGGCTGCCGGTGGCTGCGTTCTTGCACGGCGGACTGGCGATTCTGGAAGAAATCCGCCGGGCGGAGTTTGACGTCTGGACGGCCCGACCTGTGGTGGGTAAGATAAAAAAGTTGCGAATTCTCGCCAGCCTGTGGTGGCGGCTCAAACGTGGAACCTTGGGGACGGACGAAGAATAACTTTCCGATTTGGCAAACCTATTCAAGCAACTGCGGGGTGAGCCATGACGTTTTCCACCGAGACGATCGACGTCAGCTACGATCTCTGTCGTCAGACTGCCCGGCAGTCCGGCTCCAATTTCTACACCTGCTTCTTCGGATTACCCCGGCCGAAACGCCGCGCCATGGATGCCCTCTACGCCTTCATGCGATACACCGACGACCTGGCCGACGATCCGCAGCCGGTCGAGGACCGGCGGGTGGCGCTGAGCAACTGGCGGGCCGCACTGGCACACGCATTGGACAGCCGGCTGGACACGATCGGCCAGTTGCCGGGCTGCGACCTGCTGCCGGCGGTAGCCGACACGATCGAGCGGTTCGGCGTCCCGCCCGACTATCTGCATGCGGTGATCGACGGCGTGGAGATGGACCTGACCACCAACCGCTATGAAACGTTCGCCGAGTTGGAAACCTATTGTGAGAAGGTAGCCTCGGCGGTCGGGATGGCGTGTATCCACGTCTGGGGATTTCGCGGCCGCGAGGCATTGGAGCCGGCGCGGAAGTGCGGCATTGCCATGCAGTTGACCAACGTGCTTCGCGATCTGAAGGAGGACGCCCGGCGCGACCGCGTCTACCTGCCGCTGGCCGACTTGCGCCACTGCGACTACACGGTCGACGACCTGCTGGCCGGCGTGGCCGACGAACGGTTCGAGAAGCTGATGGACTTCGAGATCGGCCGGGCCGAGTGGTATTACCGCAAGGGGGCCGAGTTGATGGACTGGCTCGAGCCGGGCGGACGCCGTATCTTCGGCATGATGATGTCGACCTACAGGGCATTGCTGCGAAAGATCTTGCACCGTCCGCAAGCCGTGTTCGCCCGCCGCGTACGTCTGAGCCGCCCAAAGAAACTCCAGATCGCCGCCCGCTGGACGCTGCTGCCGACACGCACAGCCGCGCTGCCATGAGCGGGGCCACCCCGCCCTACGACGGCCGGCAGCCCAACGTTGCAATCATCGGTGGTGGACTGGCGGGATCGGCGGCGGCGGTCCGTGCGGCCGAGGCGGGATGGCGGGTCGAACTGTTCGAGCAGAAACGAGTGCTCGGCGGGCGGGCTGCGTCGTTTCGCGACCCTAAGACGCGACAACTTGTCGACTGTTGCCAGCACGTCGCCATGGGCTGCTGTACGAATCTGGCCGACTTCTGCCGCCGAATCGGTGCGGCCGACGGCTTCCGCCGTGACGGGCGGTTGCACTTCTTCGGCCCCGACGGAAGGCGATGCGACTTTGCCGCCGCCGGTTGGTTGCCCACCCCGTTGCATCTGTTACCCGGTTTGATGCGGCTGAAGTACCTCACGCGGGGACAACTTTGGTCGATTGGGCGAACCTTGTTACGGTTGGCAAGAGGTTCTGTAGGGTGGGGCGAGGCACGAGACCCACGCGGCAATGGTCGTCGTCAACGGATCACGCGTGGGTCTCGTAC
>JABMRB010000550.1 GCA_013202865.1 Candidatus Nealsoniibacteriota bacterium
AGGATCCAACAGCGAAGACAACTGATGCACTTCTCGCGGTCGTGTATCGGCTTGTACGTTCGCCAGCCGCCGGTCGAATACCCTTGGCTATTGCCCGCCTCGACAATCATTCCGCCGATCGGCATCTCTTTCCAGTTCAGCAGTCTGCTCATGACGATTGCACCTCCTCAAAGGCCCGTTGGATCGCGCGGATGTTGCCTTCGGCCACACGCTCGCCGAACTTCTTGAGAAACTTCTTCTCGACGTCCCGCTTGACCGCGTCCATGGAGATACACCCGGTCGCCCGAATCAGGGCCCCGACCATGGGTGTGTTGGGCATCGGCCGGCCGAGCTCGTCGATCGAGATCCGCGTGGCATCGACGCAATAGACCACGCCGGCAGCGCCCAGCTTCGCGGCCATCTCGCCGGGCGACCGCGTGGTGTTGACAACGAAGATCGTCGCGTCGTCGGCCGCCTCGGTCACGGCCGGCATGCTGGTAAGCGTTTCGTCGAGCACCACGACAACGTCCGGGCGTTCGATCGGGCAATGCACGCGAATCTTCTCATCGCTAATCCGCGTGAACCCCCGAATCGGCGCCCCCATCCGTTCGGGTCCATACTCGGGGAACCCCTGGGCACACTTCCCCTCGCCCATCGCCACCTGGGCAACAAGCTGCGCGGCCGTTTTCGCTCCCTGGCCGCCACGCCCGTGCCAGCGGATTTCGGTCATTTCGTATGCCATCGCAGAATCACTCCCAAGCCAGTCGTCTTTCGTGGGACCGTAGGGTGGGTCGAGGAACGAGACCCACGCGTCACCGGCACGTTTGTCGTCCACCCGCGTGGGTCTAGCCCCTCGACCCACCCTGCCGGTAGTATCCGAATCCATCAGTATAACATCCGGGCCCCAAGGCCTCAACCGCCCGGCAGAAGGCCGGGTCGACCACTGGCACAGCCCTTCTAGCGGTCTATATAACCCCTTGACACCAAGAGCCTCACTCAGCAATAATTATGAATATGAAGGGGTGACCGTGGCGCCCACCCCACCCTGCTGATAACCATGGCAGGGAACACGCCAGAAACACGTCATGCGGTTATCACGGAGTACCCGGCAATGTCGGCTGAGAACATCGAGGACGCGGTACGGGCGGCCATAGAGTTCTTTCAACACTTGTACAGAGACGCCGAGTTGCACGGCGTCCTGTTGGAAGAGGTGCGCGAAAGGGATGACCAGACTTGGGAAGTGACGATCGGCTATGATCGCGTCGTAAACGATACGCCACCTATGACCGTCATTGCTCGAGAGACCAAGTACGAACGGGTGTACAAGGCAATAGCTGTCGACAAGCCGTCTGGAACGGCGCAATCAATGGTGATGCGAACCGTTTGAGGATTTGCGCTGTGAACGCGACGCCAAAGAACGCAGTCGTGGAGTTCCTGCAGAAGTACGGGTCACTTGGAATCCTTTTGGATACCAATATCCTATTGATGTACATAGTGGGGCGACATGATCCCACGTGCATTGAGAAGTTCAAACGCACCAATACGTTTACCGTAAAGGACTATACCTTCCTCAGGGAGTTTCTACTGCATTTCCGGGAGGTTATTGCCACCCCGCACATTCTGACCGAAGTCAGCAATTTGGCTGCACATCTGAATGAGCCGAACAAGGCTTCTTGCTTCGAGTCGTTCGCCGCAGATATCCAGACGTTTGATGAGCACACCGTCGCCGCTTCTAGTATCGCCGCGACATCGACGTTCAAGCGTCTAGGCATCACCGATGCATCACTTCCTCTCATCGCGAGAGACAGATTCCTCGTGCTTACGGACGACCTTGTTCTCTATGCCGAACTCCTGAAAAGCGGGGTTGATGCGATCAATTTTAACCATATCCGTCTGCTCGGGTGGGCCACGTAAACCAAAGCACACCATGATCGCAACTCACCATCTAGCGTCACCTGTGGCGGCCATTTTCCTGCTGCTATCGGCCACAATCGTCCACCGAGCACCTGCCGCCGAAACGCCTGCTCCGCCGCCCACCGGCGTGGGCGTGCCGGGGATGGCTTCGTTTGATCGGATCATCCCCGAGTTGATGCGGAAGCACGTGATCCATGGCGGGGCCGTCGCCGTGGCGAAGGACGGGCGGCTCGTGTTGGCCCGGGGCTACGGACTGGCCGACGTGCATGCGAAGCAACCGGTGCAGCCTGACAGCCTCTTTCGCATCGCAAGCGTCAGCAAGCCGATCACCGCGGCCGCGATCCTCGTGCTCGTCCAACGGAAACAATTGGACATCGACGCCAAGGTGTTGGACATTTTGGACGACATCAAGCCACCGCAAGCCGCGCAACTCGACCCGCGGTGGCGTAAGATTACCGTGCGACACCTGCTACACCATGCGGCCGGGTTCGACCGCGGCAAGAGCTTCGACCCGATGTTGCGTCCGGCGCCCGTGGTCGAGGCCGTCGGCACCACGCCCGAGCCGGCGGCGATCGTCCGCTTTATGCTCGGCCGGCCATTGGACTTCGACCCGTGTACTCGGCACGCCTACTCCAACTTCGGCTACAGCCTGCTGGGGCGGATCATCGAGCAGACCACCGGCAAGCCGTACGCCGAGGCGGTCGAGACGCTCGTGCTGCGGCCGGCGGGGATTCGGCGGATGCGGCTGGGACGCACGCAGCGCAAGGATCTGGCCGACGGCGAGGTCCACTACTATCCGACGGCCGGTGCGGAGCCGGTCGATTCGATCTTCCCGGACGTCTCTGAGCAGGTGCCCGCGCCTTACGGCAAGTTCTACATCGAGGCGATGGACGCCCACGGCGGCTGGATCGCCTCGGCGGTGGACCTGGTGCGTTTCGCCACGGCGACCGACGGCAGCCGCGAGCCGGCACTGCTGAAGCCGGCGACGATCGGCGTGCTGCAATCCCGCCCGTCCTACGTCGCCGCCGACGAGCAGGCCTGGTACGCCTTGGGGTGGATGGTGCGTCCCAAGGGCGACTCGGCCAACTGGTGGCACGCCGGCTCGCTGCCGGGTACCCGCTCGCTGCTGGTTCGCACCCATCACGGACTGGTCTGGGCGGTCGTGCTGAACACCACGCCGCGTCACAGCGGCACGTTCGGCGGCGAGTTGGACCGTACACTTTGGCGAGCCGTCGAGGGCGTTGAGAAGTGGCCGGCGCACGATCTGTTTGGGCGGTATCGGTGACCCCCCTTGCGCCAATCCGCCCTCCGCCCTAAAATCATGCTACGCTTGCGAATAAACTATCTCGGTTGGAGTCCCCTTAGAAAGGCATCCCATGCGTACGTTCCTGGTTACCGGTGGTGCGGGTTTTGTCGGTTCTCACATCGCAGAAACGTTGATCGAGCGGGGCGATAAGGTCCGCATTGTCGATAATCTCTGCACCGGGCACCTCTCGAATATGGACGGGTTTCGCGACCGGGTCGAGTTTGTCGAGGGCGATCTGATCGACGCGAAGTTGATGGCGGAGGTTGTCGACGGGGTCGATTGCATCTTCCACGAGGCCGCGCTGGCGTCGGTGCCGCGGAGCGTCGAGAACCCACTGGACACCAACGCCGCCTGCGTGACCGGCACGTTGACCTTATTGGACGCCGCCCGACGGGCCGGTGTCCGCCGGCTGGTCTACGCCGCCTCCAGCAGTGCCTACGGCGATCAACCGACGAGCAGCAAGCGGGAGGCCGATCTGCCCAAGCCGATCTCGCCGTACGGGACCGCCAAGCTGGCCGCCGAGTTCTACTGCCATGCCTTCACCGCCACCTATGGGTTCGAGACGGCCTGCCTGCGATACTTCAACGTCTTCGGTCCCCGCCAGGATCCCGACAGCGAATACTCGGCCGTCATCCCGCGGTTCATCGCGGCGGTGCTCTCGGGCGAGCAGCCGGAGATCTACGGCGATGGATTGCAATCGCGAGACTTCACTTTCGTGGCCAACGTCGTCCAAGCCAATCTGCTGGCCGCCGACGCAAAACACGTGGCCGGGCAAACCTTCAACGTGGCTAACGGTCGCAGCACCGATCTGCTAACACTCTTGGACGTGATCAACCGCCTGCTCGAAACCGACGTGAAGCCTAAACACTCCGCGCCCCGCAGCGGCGACGTCCGCGAGAGCCTCGCCGACATCACCCGCGCCCGCGAATTACTCGGCTACGAACCGATCGTCGACTTCGAGGAAGGCCTCCGCCGATCGATCGATTACTACCGCACAATATTTAGCCCAGGGTGAACATTTAGCCCCGGGTGAACATTTAGCCCCGGGTGAACACACCCGGGGGTCGCGTCTCCCGCTCTGCCCCGCCGTGTATTCACG
>JABMRB010000551.1 GCA_013202865.1 Candidatus Nealsoniibacteriota bacterium
CCGCCGATTGGCCCGAGGCGATCAGCCGGCGGTAGGCCAGCCGGCTCTCGACCACGCGATAGTTACCCAGCGGATTGGCCGCCGTGGTGGCCGTCTCGGCACTGGCCTCCGTGTAGGTAATCTCGGCGGCGTTGAACACGCGATGGGCCGCATGGCGGTAGGCCGGCATCACCAGCACGGTGGTCGCGCTGATCAGCACCGGCTCGTTCGTGTTCGGATCGAGGACGTCGGCGAAGAGTTGCTCGGCCGCGTCCACGTCGGTCCAGTCGATCAGTTCCTCGACAAGCTGATTGATCCACGAGCCGTCCGGGGCCACACCCGTGCCGGCCGTACTGAAAGTGTTGTAGTCGGTACCCTTCCACTTGTAGTTGTTCGTGGCACCGATCACGACGTCGAGCAGCCGCTTCTCCTTGTTCAGCCCGAGAATCTCACCCACCTCGGCCGCCCGTTGCAACACCAGATGGGTCCGGTCGAAGAAGATCGCCTCCTTGGTCACCGGCACGATGAACCCGCGCTTGGTCGTCTGTGGGGTCTCGATGTAGTCTTCGGCGAATCCCAGGCTCGGGTAGGGCATGCCGGGCTGCACCTCGGCGACGTCGTCGTTGACCCGTCCGATGCCGGGGATCTTCTCGCCGTCGAGCCGCGTGGGGACCGTGCTAACGAGCTTGGAAACGACGAACGGTTCCTGGGTGTAGGCCTCCATAATCTTCGATTCGATCACCTGGCCCGTGATGTTCGAGAAGGCCGTTACGTCCATGCCGTCGCCGGCTTCGAGCACGTCGACGCCGCCGCCGTTGCGGGGATCCATCTGGCGAACGCGGCCGGGGCTGAGCGTTACCTCGGCCAGTTCCCGGATGCTGAAGTCTTCGGGTTTGAGGTGGTGTTGTTCGAGGGCCTCGGTAAGATGCTTGACGCACTCGTCGCGTCCGAGCTTGTCGTACATCCGTTTCAGTTCGCGATATTTGATCGCTCTCACGATAGAAGTCTCCTTGGATTGTGTAGGGTTGTGTAGGGTGCGTGAAACGCACCATCTCCAATGTGTTGTGGTGCGTTGCACGCACCCTACGGATCTTGCGCCGTCGAACTAGGCGCCGCTGGCGCTGCTGCCCTCCACGCCGCCGGTCATCACGGTGGAGCGGACGTCGATCAGCACACCGGTCGTTGCGCTCGGCTCGCGTTTGGCCACGCGCCCGACGGCGTATTTGCTCAACGTGACCGAGGCCACCTGTTGATCGAGCAGCGCGTCGCCGCCGGCGTTTTCGTCGACCCCGACCACGTCGCCCAACTCGAACGTATCGCTGGGACAATCCATCTCGAACACGCCGGTGGTGGCCACGCGGATCGGTGCGGTGTCGCCGTTGCGACTCCGCTGCATCGCCACGCCGAGGAAGTTCAGGGCGAACTCTTCCTGGTTCGCCACTTCGCCGCCTTGGTCGGTCTGGCTTGACGCGGGTTTCGCGTCGTTCGTGTCCTGCCAGAGCAGGTCGCCGATCTCGATCACCGTCGCCGAATCGACGGCCGCCACCACGGGGTTCGTATCCCCGTATCTCCAACGCATCTTGTCTGCCATGAGGTTCTTCTCCAGTGAAGTTGAGGTTTGGTTCGTAGTGACCGCGCTGATGCGGCCTTACGCTAAGTAATCGCCCGCACAAAGGCCTTCCCGTCCCGCGGTGCGTCGCGGTCCGTTGAGCGTTGATCTCGCGATACGGGCCGGCCGTTGCCCGCTTGACGCAACGTCCCCGCGGCACCCAGGTTTCGCACCAGTCGGGCGCGCTCCTCGATCGCCTCGCGAATCGCTCCCTCGTCAGATGCCGCCAAGAGCGACTCGATGAAAGCATCGCTGACGATCGCCCGGGCCTGCGCGTCGTCCGACTCCGGATCGGGCAGGTGACACTCGCGTAGCACTTGCCGAATCAACGCCTGCTTCCGGTGGATCGCCTCGACGGCCGTCAACCGGTCGACTTCCGCCCGCAGCCGCTTCTGTTCGTCGGCCTGCTCGTGGTGCAGTTGTTCGACCAGTGCGGGATAGTCCCGCCGAAGATCCTCGACGGTCAGTTCCGGCCGTTCGTTTTCACCGTCGTTTGTGTCACCGTCGTTTGTGCCACTGCCGTTCGTGTCACTGCCGACGGTGTCACTGCCGCTTGGGGCCGACTCGAACAGCCCTTGCGTCGTGGCCGGATCGGCCACCAGATCAACGCTTTGCACCCGGGTGATCGCCTCGACGACGACGCGATCACCGCGTCGGGCGGTCCGTGCCTGGACGTTGTGAGAGAATCCCACGTTCTGCGGCGCGTGCTCGGCGTCCCAGGCGAGTTGTTCGGAGAGCGCGTGCTTGGGATTGAAATGGAAGTCGGCAAACAGCCCCTCGCCGCCGCGGACGGTCACGTTGCGGATCACGCCGATGCGGTCGCGGTAGTCGCGCGGTCCGGTGGGACCGCCTGTGGGATGGTTCACGTTCACCTTGGCACCTTCGTAGAGCCGGGCCGCTTCGGCCAGTGCCTCGGGCAGATACGTTCGGCCGTTGCGCGACTGCAACCCGAGGATCTTTACCCCCCGGATCACACCTGCCGCTCGTTCGACGCGCATCTGCACGCCGCGCGAGTTGGAATACTCCTGGAGCGTTTCGGTCATTGCATGTCCTTCCTGTCGGATGAAACGAAAAAAGCCCACCGGGAACCGAAACGGTTCGCAGTGGGCTCTTCAAGATACCCGTCCTACGACGGGCTCTTTGGATACCGCTATTACTCAATCACTTGTCGGTGTGGCAGTCAGCACGACGCTTTCCGCCATCACCTCTCAATCCGATCCACCGTGCGGCGGATATGCTGGATCGTGCCGTCCTGCACGCTGAGCTCGATTGCGGCCGTGCCGAAGAAACCGCGTTGCAAGGCCTGTGCCAGCAACTCAGCCAGTGCCGCCTCGATCTGCGCCACTCTCTTCGCGTTCGCCGGTGATCTCGCGTGCGTCGTCATGGCCCCTAACATAGCAAAGGTGAACAAAGTTTCAAGACTGTTTTTTGGGCCACTCGCTATCGGCGAATGTACCGTTTGAAGACATCGTACGAACGGCTGCCGGTGCATAGGTCGAACGCCACACGGATCGGCTCTCCATACTCGCTCCACCAGAGCCTTCCTTTCTCGCATGCCAAAACGCGCGAGGTGTCCATCTGAAAGCAGCGTCTGCGGCCGGACCCATTCCCGACCCTGGGCGAAGCGAGAATCTATTACGTCACGGATTTGCCTTGTCGAAATAGGCAAGAGATACTCGACTCTACCGACCCGGGGTGACAGGGGGTTGTCACCCCGAAGGGAACTTCGCTAAGAAAATAGGCCGGAGGTGTGACAAACCTATGGCACCCGTAAGACCACAATGAGTTGGTGCCATTGAAGTTACGTCGATTCCGGCTACGAAATCGGCTGGCAAGCCATTTTCCGCCGGTCGCCTTTGGTCATGCAGGCATGCCCGTTGCGCCCAACGACCGACGTCATCCTCTTGTTGCCGGGGCGTCCCCGCCGCAGGTAGATCGCCGCGAGTGGTTTACCGCCCGCGGGCTACCCCTACACTGCTGAAATCGGTGGGGGCCGATGTCCCCGGTTGGTCTGCGGAATCCTCGGCAGACCGCCGGGCGATTTGCCCAAAGATCTGAGGGCTCGGCACGTGTGGCAGTGGCAGGGAGGGAGTTGAACCACGCCCGCTACGAGGTGGGCAACGGGACCGGGGGTGTCGCCGCCCGAAAAAGGGGACAGGCACCGTCGGCAACGCAAATCGGCATTGCCATACGGGTCGTCGACGGAGCCATTCCCCCCCCACAATCCGTTACTGCGTCCTCTTCTTCCAAGCTCTTGACAGAAAGGGGCCCCGCGACGACAATAAGAAGGCTTTGGTTGCAAGGCCATAGCCGGAAAGCACTACCCACGCAAATCTCATCGAGGACCCCCCCATGGCAGATCACGAAATCACCCGACGCCGGTTCGTCCAAGACGGTTCGCTAGCGGCATCGGCGTTGGCGGCCGGGCTCACTGCCACGCAGACCATTCGCGCCGGTGAGGCGGACGAGAAGGACGCTAAGAAAATCCGCAGCCATAACCCGCAGATGGAATATCGCCGCTGTGGACGCACGAACTTCATGGTCTCGGCCGTTGCCCTGGGGGGGCATTGGAAACGCGTCGACAAAGTGATCGGCGCCGACCGCAAGGGCGGCTGGATCGACAACGACAAGGAGTCGGGGTTCGACCAGAATCGCCGCGACGTGGTCAGCCGTTGCCTGGAGCGCGGCATCAACTGGGTCGACGCCTGCTGTATTCAGGAGGTGAAGGCGTACTCCAAGGCACTCAAGGGCCGGCGCGACCAGATGTACATGGCCTGCTCCTGGGAGCAGATCGAAGTCCGCCGCGAGCAATACCGTACGCTGGCCAAGCTCAAAGAGACGATGGACTGGGGCCTGAAGGACGGGAAGATCGACTACTGCGACGTGTGGCGGATCACCTGCCACGAGCAGAGCAGCCGGCACAGCGACGCCGAGATGGACGTCGTCATGGAGGCGCTGGAGGGGGCTCGCAAGGCCGGCAAGGCACGCTTCGTCGGCATTTCGTCGCACGAC
>JABMRB010000552.1 GCA_013202865.1 Candidatus Nealsoniibacteriota bacterium
CCTTCATACTTCAACACTCCTTGTTCGACATTCGATATTCAAGAAGGGCCTCGCCTATTGGCTGTCCACTCGCACCTCGGTCGGCAGCAGCGAAATCGCGGCGCCGTTGGCGTTCAGCGCCAGGTCTTCGTCGAACGTCAACGCGGCGTTGGCCCCGTCGGTTACCGCGGCACGGAGATTGCGGACTTCACGGCGATCGCCGATCTTGACGACCGTCACGCCCGCCGCGAGCAATTCGTCGTAGAGCCCCGTGTCCGGTTCGACGGCAGCCAGCACGACGTTGTCGATCGACAGCGTCGACTTGCGGAACTGAGAATCCATCAACGTCACTTCGCCGTCTTCGCCGATCTCGGTAACCGTCGTGCCGGGAATCACGGTCACCGGCTGCTCGAACGTCTTTCCCTTGAGCCCTTCGGCGTTGCCGCCGGCGAACCGCTTGAGCATCACGTCCTTGTGACACGGCTCCATCCAGGCGGCAAACTCGGCGTTCTCGGTGACCAGGTAGACCTTCCGCCCGTCGCCGGCCAGCTTTTCGGCCGCGTCGGCGGCGGCGAAGTGGTCGCCCCAGACGAGCACCACGGAGCCGCACTCGATCGGCGGCGGCCGGTCGCCGGGAAAGAACTCGCACTTTTCCGTCTTGCACCGCAGCACGTCCTCCGCCGTACAGACCCGCGGCAAGTCGATGCCCGGCACGTCCGGCCGCACGACCCGCCCACCGCCGGCCAGCACCACGGCGTCGTACTGCTGGAGTTCGTCGACGCCGGGCGTGGCACGCAGCCGGACATCCACAGCCAGCTTGTCAATCTGGTGCCGTAGCCAGTCGGCGTACCATCGCATTTTGTGCTTGCCCGGCACGGTGCAGCACAAGAGGATGGCGCCGCCGAGTTCGCCCGTCTTCTCGAACAGCGTTACCTTGTGGCCTCGCAAGGTGGCGATCCGTGCGGTCTCCATGCCGCCGGGCCCACCGCCGACGACCGCGACGTTGCAGACTTTTGCCGCGGGTTTCAGATGCACGAACCGCTCGTCGCCCACGGCCGGGTTGATCGCGCATCGCATGTGGCGGCGGATCATTAGCGACTCCTGCCAGCAGCCGACCAGGCAGGAAATGCACTTGCGGATCTCGTCGGTCCGGCCCGAATAGGCCTTGTTGCCCCAGTAAGGGTCGGCGATCATCTGCCGCGACAGGCCCACCATGTCGGTCTTGCCCTCGGCGAGGATCTTCTCGCAGTAGGCCGGGTCGCGGAGCGTGTGGCTGGTGATGACGGGGATGCCGACGTGCTTCTTCACTTCGTCGGCCGTGTAGGTGTTCCAGCCCTGCGGGTAGTACATCGGGTCCATCACGGTGCCGGGCGCCTCGAAAATGCCCGCGCTGATGTCGACGAACGCCACGCCGTGCTCTTCGAGCAGTTTTGCGATCTGCACGCTCTCGGCCAACTCCCGGGAGCCGGGGATCCATTCCTCGCCCGAGTAACGTACGCCGATGGGGAAGTCGTTGCCGCACTTGTAGCGGATGCGGTGGACGATCTCCAACACGAACCGCATCCGGTTGATGAAGCTGCCGCCGAACCGGTCGTTCCGCTTGTTCACGAACGGGCTCATGAACTGGGCGATCAGGTAGCCGTGGGCCCCGTGCAACTCGACGCAATCGAATCCCGCCTGCTGCACCCGCCATGCGCCCTCGGCGAATTTCTCGATCGATGCGTAGATCTCCTCGACAGTCATCGCGCCGATCGCTTTGCCCTGGGCGAGCGATTCGGCGTAGACCACCTCGTGACCGGCCGACCCGGGCAGTTCGACGACCGAATCGGAGGCCGACTTCAGACCCGTCCGCGGCCAGGCCGCCTGCCTCCCCGGCGCTTGGATCTGCACCGCACAGCGGGCCCCATGGCGATGCATCGCCTCGGCCAACTCGCCGAGCCCCGGGATCAAGGGATCTTCGTCAACGCAGACACAAGTGACAGTCGGCCGTCCCGTGGTTTTGTCGGGCGACGAGGCCCCCACGATAATCAGCCCGCAGCCACCCTTGGCAATCTGCTCGTGATAGTTGATCACCCGGCGGTTGACCGATCCGTCGGCATTGGCCGAGCTGATATCGGTCGGCACATGGCAGATCCGGTTGGGAACCTCGAAGTTTCCGATACGGACGGGGCTGAAAAGGTTCGGGTATTCGGGATGTTGCATGGGTAAGGTCCTTCTTGGTGAGGGGGGATCACGTCACGTCGCAAGGGAAGGAAGGAAAGAAGGAAGAAAAACTATGGGAAGAGGGGAAAGGGGGAAGAAGGGAAAGAAAGAAGGAGGAGAAGAGATGGTAGTAAGAAAATCGAGTTCCACCATGAAGGAACCACGGATTGCACGGATCTCACGGATAGAATTTACAGAGCATCGCATTTCGCTGCTTCCCATCCGTGTTATTCGTGTTATCCGTGGTTCGATTTGCCGGTTTCCACATTTGCAGCCCGATATTCACACTACAGTCTCAACAAACACCTCCTATTGTTTTCCCTTTCTTCCCCCTTTCCCCTCTTCCCCTTCCATCTTTTCTTTCTCCCTTTCTTTCCCTCGCGTGGTCCTCGTTTCTCATTGTCCCAGTCGTTTCCGGCACTCGTCGAGAATTGGTATGGTCGCCGTGGCTCCGACCCGCGTGACGCCGATCGCACGGACCTCCAGGAGCCGGTCGAGATCGCGGACGCCGCCGGCGGCCTTGACTTGGACGTGCTCGGGCGCGTGCTTGCGCATCAGGATGAGGTCTTCGTCGGTGGCTCCGCCGGTGCCGTAGCCGGTGGAGGTTTTTACCCAGTCGGCCCGTAGCTCGCCGCAGATTTCGCAGAGCCGGATCTTGTGCTCGTCTTCGAGGTAGCAGTTCTCGAAGATCACCTTCACCTTGGCGCCGGCCGCATGGGCACACTCGACCACGGCGCGGATATCCTCGCGGACGAAGTCCCAGTCGCCGCTCAAGACTTTGCCGACGTTGACCACGTAGTCCAGTTCCATGCCGCCGTCCTCGACCGCCCGCTGGGCCTCCGCCGCTTTGACGGCCGTGGTGTTCCCGCCTTGCGGGAATCCGATGATCGTGCTGGCTACCACCGTGCTGTCGGCCAGCAATTCCGCACACCGCTTCAAGTAATACGGCTTGATGCAGACCGAAGCCACGTCGTAATCCAAGGCCACCTGGCAGCCCTGCTCCAAATCCTCGTCGGTCAACGTGGGGTTGAGCAACGAGTGATCGATCATCTTGGCGATTTGTTGGCACGTGTAGTCTGTAGTCATGATGCACTCCTTTACAAAGTTACCCACTGCTGTTTTTGATGACTCTCCAAAATGGCCTCGCAGAGCACGACCTCGCGATGGCCCTCCTCGAACGTTGGATACATGAATTCGCCCACGTTGCCGGCGGCGACCGCCGCGTAAAACGCCCGGAAACACTGCTTGAACGCGTCGGGGAAGCCTTCGTTGTGGCCGCCCGGATAGTTGACGAACCCACGGGCCATATCGCCGACCAGGGCCGGGTCGCGGAGCATGACCTCGTTGGGGCGGTCGCGATGGCCGATCCAGAGTTGGTTCGGTGATTCGCTGTCGAACGCCAACGCACACTTCGAGCCGGAAATCTCCCAACGCAGGCAGTTCTTCCGCCCGGCCGTGACCTGCGAGACGTACATGCTGCCGCGTCCGCCGCCGCGGAAACGGAACATCATGCAGCCGTAGTCCTCGGTGGTAACCTCGACCGGCTCGGTCTGCACCTGCTCGGCCGTCTTGCCGGTGAAGGTTTCCACTTCGCCGGTGGGCCGGTTGCGGATCGGGTGGACGGTGACCAGATCGGCAAAGACGGCCTCGATCTCCAGGCCGGTGATCGACAGGACCAGGTCCATCCAGTGCGTGCCGATGTCGGCCACTGCCCGCAGCAGCCCGCCCTGGTCGGCCAGCACCCGCCAGTTGTAGTCGGTGTCGTAGAAGAGCCAATCCTGCACGTAGCTGCCGTTGATCGCGTAGACGTCGCCCAAGTCACCCCGGGCGGCCATGTCGCGGGCTTCGAGGTTCAACGGGTAGAAGCGGAGGTTGTAGCAGACGCCCGCGGCCACGCCTTTCGATTTAGCCAGTTCGACCAGCTCGGCCGACTCGGTCGAGTTCATCGCCAGCGGCTTCTCGCACATCACGTGCTTGCCGGCCTGGAGGGCCTTTTTCGCGAACTCATAGTGCAGCACGTTGGGCACGGCCAGATGGACCGAGTCGACCGCCGCGTCGGCCAGCACGTCGTCGAGACTCTCGTAGGCCTTCGGCAGGCCGAGCGCCTCCTTGGCCGACTCCGACTCCGCCCGGTCACATCCCAGGATCCCCGTGACGCCGATCCCCAGCCTCCGCAACGCCTCAACGTGAACCGGGCCAATGAACCCGGCTCCTACAACAGCCGCTTTCAGGTTATGCATCGTCATATTCTCCGTGATTGAAATGGGGTCTATTTCTTCCTCTTCATCCGCAGGCGCCGAAAGTCAAAATCACCTTTCTCTCGCTGCAACCCGAGGCCCCGGTCCGGCTTCTCGCCCAGCTTCCACGCCTTCTCGATCACCCGGCCGTTGAGCTTCACGACCGCCACGCCGTCGGTGACGTCGAACTCCATGTC
>JABMRB010000553.1 GCA_013202865.1 Candidatus Nealsoniibacteriota bacterium
AGTCCGCGCCGAGAACCTCCGCGTGATGCGAGCGGATCGAGTGCAACAAGATCAGGATGGTGTTGTGTTGGCGGTGGAGGTTGCCCGGTCGATCGATCTAGGGGCGTACGTCCGCCTTCACTTGAACGGCACGGTTACGCTGGTGGCACACCTGTCCCATCCCGCCTACACCGAATTGAGACCCTGTGGGCAAACGAACCTTGTGGCCGTAGTGCCCCCGGAAGCCGTGCACGTCTTGTCCGCAGACCCCGCAGAGGCATCCGTTCCTCCATCCAACCAGGAGCGAGAGTATGGCTGAAAAGGCCAACCCACGTTGTGCCCCATGTGAGACGAAACACTGCCGTACTGGAACCGATTGCTTTGGCACAGCCGAGCAGCACTTGTCCATGTACGGTGAGTGCAAAGCCGACGAGCTGAATCGTGCGGCCTCGGCGATTGAAGCCCGGCACTATTGCCAAGCATCCCGGCTCCAGGAGACTATTCTGTTTGCCAGGGAGTTAGGGTGCAAGAAACTGGGTTTGGCGTTTTGTGTGGGCTTGGCAGACGAGGCAAAGGTCATTGAAGGGATACTGGCCCAGGAGTTCGGAGTCGTATCGGTCTGTTGCAAGCTGGCAGGGATTGCCAAGAGACACTTGAATCTCGAACGAATTTCATTAGATAATCCCGAGGAAGTGATGTGTAACCCCGCAGGTCAAGCCGACCTACTGAACCAGGCCCAAACCGGCCTGAACATCGTCTGTGGCCTGTGTGTCGGACACGATGCTGTGTTCGCCATGATGTCAAAAGCACCGGTCACCACGCTGATCGTGAAGGACCGCGTCTTGGCACACAATCCAATCGGAGCGGTATACAGTCCATACATTCGTCGTACGTTTGAAAAGGATGACAAGAACGTATGATGCGAGGAGTCACGCTAACGACACAACACCGGGGTGAACATCCACCTAGTAGAGGAGAAAACGCACGATGGCTAGCTTCGACAGCACCGGTGGCCGCCAAGAACGGTCGACACGGCGCGAAATCGTGCAGCTAACGGCGACGGGAGTTGGGCTGAGCCTCATGACCGGCCTCTGTAAGCAAGTCCGCTGTGCAGAGAATGATACTCCTGGCCAGCAGGAACAACGGTTCGACGTTGCCGGCCGCGAGCAGGAAATCATTGAGGAGGCGTACCGGCTCGGTCACCAGTACGAAAAGCAATATGGCG
Organism: Candidatus Nealsoniibacteriota bacterium; assembly: GCA_013202865.1. Taxonomy (GTDB): domain Bacteria; phylum Planctomycetota; class Planctomycetia; order Pirellulales; family Thermoguttaceae; genus JABMRB01. Next base: position 1,205 of record JABMRB010000553.1, read on the forward strand.
GATGCGCACAATGCACTCTGGCAGCCCTTCAGGACGCAATTCCATTCCTGGCGGCAGACAAAGGGCTGTTCCGGGGAGCCAGTTCTCTGGACGGCGGGGCCACACCGACCGGGCTCCAAAACTGCGGTGCGTTTACCGGTGCGGGAATGGCTATCGGCTATCTGTGCGGTAGACGAAGGAACGCCAAGTTCAAAGGCACGACGAAACAGTCTCACAAGTTGATTCGCAAGTTGTACAAGCAGTATGAAGGACACTACGGGAGCGTGCTGTGCAAGGACGTGCGTGAAAAGGCGAAGCGAGACTGTCCGAAAGTGGTCGGACTCGCGGCAAAATGGACTGCGCAAATCCTCTTAGATGAATTCAGCACGCACCATGCCGATAACGCAAATGCACCGTCGGCTCTCGATGAGAATGAAAAGCGAGAGATGCCATGAGTAAGTACATCTTTGGCCCGGTACCTTCCCGTCGGCTGGGCCGATCACTGGGAGTAGACCTTGTCCCGCTGAAGACGTGCAGCTACGACTGCATCTACTGCCAACTTGGCCGTACCACCCGCAAGACCACGGAGCGAAAAGAATGGGTGCCGCTGGAAAGCGTTCTTGAGGAACTCGAGGAGAACCTGGCCAGCGAGCCAGACTACATCACGCTCAGCGGGTCCGGCGAACCCACCCTCTATTCAAGGTGCGACGAACTCATCGACCGGATCAAAGCAATGACAAACGTGCCCGTGGCAGTCTTAACGAACGGGTCCCTGTTGTGGCAGGAAGCGGTTCGCAAACAGTTGCTGCATGCCGATCTGGTCATTCCCTCTCTCGACGCCGGCGACGAAGCCATGTTTCGCCTCGTGAACCGTCCTCACGAAGACGTTTCTTTTGAGAGGACGTTGTCCGGCTTGGTGGACTTGCGCCGCGAATTTCGGGGCGGCTATTGGCTTGAGGTATTCGTGCTGGGTGCCCACACGGCGATCAAAGCCGATTTTTCACAATTGGTCAAATGTATTGATCTCATTGGGCCGGATTGTGTCCAGTTGAACACCGTGACGCGCCCGCCGGCCGAGAGCTTCGCAATTGGCATCTCACGCGAACGCCTAACTGAACTGGCAAGGATGTTCAATCCACCTGCCGAAGTGATCGCCGATTTTCGGGGCGTTCACGAAAAGGCTGAATTCACTGCGAGCCGAGAAGATGTCCTCGGGTTACTGCGAAGACGCCCCTGTTCAATGGACGACATCGCCATTGGGCTGGGCATGCACCGCAATGAAGTCGTCAAGTACGTTGAACACCTGAGCGCCGATGGACTGCTTCTGCAAACCCGAACCGAAGGACGGTTGTATTACCGTGCCGTGTGATAATCCTGCTTGGACGATCTTCGCTTGGCATACCGCACGCCCGAAACCGAGGTGACCATGGTCGATGACCTTCAAATAACAGTGTTGGCTGAGAATACGTTGATCGACAGACGTTACTGAAGCGGATAGGAATCACAGGAGTCCCGCCATGTCAGAGTACAGAAAGTTGTCGGCCTGATGACGGACAACTTCACGGCAATGGGAGAGTTTAATGTTGAGTGTGGTTTTCGAGTTTCCACTTTCTTCTAACGGAGGGAAAAGTCATGAGATGTCTCTGTGCTGCCACGTTACTGCTCTTCTTTCTCGGCATCTATTCCGTTGAGACGGGACGAGCCGCGGACGATGAAAGAGAGAAAACGGTCAAGAAGTACACGGTCTACCCGATCGGTTGGGTACGGAAGACCGAGGAGCACACCACGATCGTCGTGGACAAGAAGTACCAAGAGGGACTGCTTGGAATGGACAAATGTTCGCACGTTTGGGTGTTGTGGTGGTTTGACCGCAACGATACTCCAGAGAGGCGCGCGATCCTCCAGGTTCATCCCGGTGGCAACAAGAATAACCCCACGCGCGGTGTGTTTGCCACGCACTCACCGGTTCGCCCCAACCTGATCGCCATGACCAGGTGCAAGA
>JABMRB010000554.1 GCA_013202865.1 Candidatus Nealsoniibacteriota bacterium
ACGTCGTGGTGATGGGGATGGGCGAACCGCTGGCCAATCTCGACGAACTGCTGCCCGCCCTGGCCGTGGCCACCGCCCAGGAGGGCCTGGGGATCGGGGAGCGGCGGGTCACGATCTCGTCGGTCGGCCTGCCCAAGGGGATCCGTCGGCTGGCCGAGCACGGCAGCTCGTACCACCTAGCGATTTCGTTGCACGCGGCCGACGACCGGTTGCGTAACCGGCTGGTGCCGGCCAATCGCAACGTGGGCGTCGCGGCAATTGTGGCGGCAGCCGACGATTTCTTCGCCGCCACAGGCCGCCGTGTGACGTTCGAATACGTGCTGCTGGCCGACGTGAACGACCGCGCGGAGCACGCCCAGAGCCTTGTCGCCTTGTTGCGGGGCCGTCCGGCACTGGTCAACGTGATCCCCTACAACCGGGTGCCGGAGCTACCCTATCGGACGCCCACGTCGGCGTCGACGGCCCGGTTCGTCGAGGCGTTACGGCAAGGGGGCCTCACCGTGAGGATCCGCTACCGCAAAGGCGACCGGATCGACGCCGCCTGCGGGCAGTTACGGCGTCGGGGGGGGGAGTAGTGCCACTGTAATTTACTCAACAGTCGTTCCGAATGGGTGGTCGAAATGGCCCGGTCAGATTATACTAGAGAGGAGGGCCGACGCGAGGCCCGCCACAAGTCACCCACCACCGCCGACGAGGATTGACTTGGTCACGACCGAATCGTCTGCCCGCAGATACGCGCTGAAGGACCCCGACGTCCGGCTGATGCTGGAGGTCCGCGAGGACAGTGCGGTCGCGTTCGAGGAGTTGGTCTCCCGCTACCAGGGACGGCTGGTTGCTATATTCGAGCACATGATCGGCACCCGCGATCAGGCCGAGGACCTTGCCCAGGAGGTTTTTCTGCGGGTGTATCGCGCGCGGAAAGACTACATCGTTGCGGCAAAGTTCTCGACGTGGCTGTTTACGATCGCCAACAACGTGGCCTGCAACGCCATGCGGAGCCGGTCGCGGCGTCGCGAGGTGACGCTGCAACCGCGCGAGAGCGGTGCGTTGGGAGCCCGGCCGTTGGACCGGATGGTGCAGGCCAGCAGCGGCCAGATGCCGGCCCGGCAGTTGGACAAGGTCGAGATGCGGGAGATCGTGCGGCTGGCCCTGGGGGCGTTGAACGAGCGGCAGCGGATGGCCGTGCTGTTGTGTAAGTTTGAAGGGTTGAGCTACGCCGAGATCGCCACAACGATGGAACTCTCGCCGCAAGCGATCAAATCGTTGCTCTCCCGTGCCCGGGGAAACCTCCGCGAAGTCCTCGAACCGTACCTGATGCACGGCGACCGCCCGGTGGTGGATGGCGACGGATACGAGAAATGACAGACGAACCCGCCAACGACGACGCGATGGACGAGCGATTGGTGGCATATCTCGACGGCGAGTTGGACCCGCAGGCCAGCCGCGAGATCGAGGATCTGCTCGCCTGCGATCCGGAGATCCGCGGCAGGCTGCAACGGCTGGATCGGACGTGGGAGTTGCTCGACCGGCTGGACCGGCCCCCGTCGGCCGACCGGTTTACGCAGACAACCCTGGAGATGGTCGCCGTCGAGGCCGAGGAAGAGTTGGATCGCCTGCAAGCCGAGGCCCCGCGCCGCCGGCGGCGACGATGGCTGTTGGTCGGCTGCGGTCTCCTCATCGCCGGGCTGACCGGGTACGCCGTCGCAGCGATGCTGCTGCCCGATCCGAATCGGGACCTGATTCGAGACCTGCCCGTGCTGGAGAATTTCGATCAATATCGCCGGATCGACAGCGTCGAGTTCCTCCGCGAACTACATACCGAAGGTGTGTTTGCCGAGCAGGCCACGCCGCTGAGCCCCATGCCCGACGTGGTGCCGACAGCGGACGAGTCTCCGGCCGCGGCGCGTCGGCGGATTGCTCGGATGAGTGCGGAAGAGAAGGCAGAGTTGGCGCAGCGGCAACAGCAGCTCGAGCGACTCGAGCAAAAGGATCCGGACGAACCACAACGGCTGCGCAAACTGCACGACGCCATCGAGCAACAGAGCGACGCCAACGAACTCCGCGAGACGATGCGCCGCTACAGCGAGTGGCTCAAAACGCTGCCGACCTATCGCCGGATGGAACTGGTCGAAATGAACGCGGGCGAGCGGATCGAGGAAATCAAGCGGCTGCAAGCCGAGCATCAACAGGAACTGACTCAGCATCGCGACGCCGAAGTCGTATTCCGCTGGATGCGGGACTACGCTCAGGAGCACGCCGACCAGCTCACCCGCGGGATGCCCGAGTCGGCGCGGCGGAAGATCGACGGACTGGACCCGACCGTCCACCGCCGCTGGCTGTTTTGGATGGCATGGCACCAGTTGAGCAGGCCGGGCAGGACTACGCTGCTGGACGAAGCGGAGATGAAGGACCTCTGCTCAAAGGTTTCGCCGGAAACGGCCACGCAGTTGGAACGGATGTCGGTCGACGACCAGCGTCGTAAGATCGCCGGCATGATTCGCGACGCGTTTCACCACGAGTCGGCCGCCCGCAACATGCGGGGCCCGTTGCCCGAGGAACACGAGAAGCGACTCGCGCAGTTCTTCGAGGACAAGTTGACGTCGAAGCAACGGGAAGACTTGTTGAATCTTCCGGGCGACGAGATGATGCGGGAGTTGCGGAGGATGTACCTAATGCAGTTTGCGCCGCCCCCGTCGTCCGGTCGCAACCTCACAAAGCCGCGACCGGTGGTCGCGCCATAAACGAATCGTAACCGGTGGTCGCGCCATGAGAAAATCGCGACCAGCGGTCGCGGCTTTGTTACTTCGTCAATCCCGGCAGCCAGGTGCAGAGGTAATAGGCCCGCGGGACCGTCATCTCCAACAACGCGGCCAGTTCCGGCGAACTCTGTTGCGAGCGGGCACCGAGGAACACGGACGCCAGCGTGGGCTCGCGTCCATACTCGACGACCTTCACGTCGGACGGGTCGAGCTTGGCCAGTTCGATCGCGCGTTCGATGGCTTCTTCGATAAACCCGATCTTGTCGATCAGACCGTTCTCCTTCGCCTGATTGGCGGTATAGATTTGACCGGTGGCCAACTCGTCCAGAGCAAACGGATCCTTGTCAAAGCGGGGCCGGCCGGACTTGATCACGTCCTTGAACTGCGTGAACCCATCATCGATGAGCTTCTCGAACACCTCCAGTTGCTCCCCTTCGATCGGCTTCGAGAGGCTACCC
>JABMRB010000555.1 GCA_013202865.1 Candidatus Nealsoniibacteriota bacterium
AGGTCCGCACAGAGGGCCTCCGCTTCGAGAATCTCATGTGCCAGGGGCTCCAGACCGCGATGGCGGGCCGCCGTGGCCAACGTCTGCTTCTTGGGCTTGTAGGGCAGATAGAGGTCCTCGAGCCGCTTGGTCGTGCCGGCTCCGAGGATCTGCTTGGCCAGTGTGTCGGTCAGCTTGTCCTGGGCCTCGATCGAGCGAAGGATCGTCTGCTTCCGGTCGGCCAGTAGTCGGAGCTTGGCCAGGCGAGACTGGATCAGCCGGATCTGCTCCTCATCGAGCCCGCCAGTCTGGTCTTTTCGATACCGGGTGATGAAGGGAACCGTATTTCCCTCGTCGAGCAGTTCGACGACCTCCTGGATCTGGCGTAAGGGGATTCCGATTCCACGAGCGACGTGTCGCAGGTCAATTTCTACTGTAGTCATTATACTCCACCCAAACTACCCAACAAACCGTTGTCGTAGGCAAGACCGGTTTGTTATGCACGATCGTCCCAGGATTGTCACTGGGCAAAAACCGCATTTTCCTCCAAATAGATCAAACCCGCAAGGCACCCGCTGCCGATAGGGAGAAGCAGTAGATAGGGCGTGGGCGTGCATTGGTGCGCGAATCGTCCCAAAAAGGCCTTGGCTGGGGGGGCAATTCGGCTCAATGGACGTTGAGGAGACACTCCCAATCGAGGAAGGAATCGGTGCCATGAACGCCAATCATCTCCGGATTTATCACGGCCCCAACGAGGATGCCGCCGTTTTAGGGATCGCCCAAGGGTCCGCACCTCGCGAAAAGGTCACGGTCCCGTTGACCGACGTGATGCCGCTGTTGGCCGACGCGGTCCGGTCGCAACGGACCTGGCTGCGGGATTTTGAAAACGACGAGATCACCATCTCGATGGACCTCTACGAGGTTCTGCTTGCCTATCAGCACTTCCGCCGCCCGTCGGCATAGTCCGACGCGATTGCGGCACCCAAGCTCAGCGACCATCGGCCCGGTTCCCAGCGCCCCGGGCCGTTTTTTTGCGCTGAGTAGCTGAATTCGCAAGCGACGTAGCCCACCTTTCTTGGTATTTCGTCACGCAAAAAGGTGGGCCTCACTCAATGAAACGGCGATTCCATCCCGTTCCCTACGACAACACAACCAGTCACGGGGAATCTCGTCCCGTCGGCCCGCTCGACCCAGCCTACTCACTCGCTCCGGCCGGTCAAGGCGACGATGGCCTGCCCGCGGGTCGGATAGATGTCCCAGAGCGTGTCGAGCCGGGTGATCCGGAACACTTCGGCACAGAACGGCTGCACGTTGCACAGCGCCAATGTGCCGCCGCGCTCGGTCAGCCGCTTCCAGGCACGAACCAACAGCTCGACGAAACTCGTGCCGATGTAGCCGGTCGCCGACAGATCCAGAAGCACGATGGGCGGGTCGGCCGTGAGCGATACGGTCAGCAGCATGCCGCCGAACTCCTCCAACACGGTCTCCTTATCCAACGTGGCGTAGGTCGGGCCAAGTTCGAGCAGTGTCAGATCGGGTTGTCGCACAAGCTGGATCATGGTGTTCAGTCTATGGGCGGTTCGCCCCACAAGCAAGCCCCATGGGATACCCAAAGTGCGAAAATGGGTAGCTGGGGTAAAGCGTGACCGTCACCAAATGCACAACGGCGGCCGCATTCTTTCGTGCGGCCGCCGTCTAACCCCCAGAAACGTCGGTCGTGCTACCCGACCGGCAACTGGGCCTCGTAGGCAAGGCTCTGGATGAACGTCCGGGTCGCGGTGTACTCCATCGGGCTGATCTGGCGGACGTGCCCTCGCAACTCGGCGAGCATGGCGGTGGTCGCCTGCCGGACCCTGGCCTGCTGCTGTGCATCGATCGTTCCGTTGGCCGTCCGCTGCGTGAACGCGTACTGCAACTCGCTGCGGTGGCCGCTGAACCGGTCGTCCTGCAACAGGGCCGGCCAGGAAATTTGCCCGTTCTGCGGATCCAACTGGTCGGCGGCCAGCCGGTCGGGACCGCCCTCTCGGGCGAGCCGGGCCAGATCTTCTGCCGCGGGCCGGGGACCGCGCTCGGCGGCTCGGGCCTGACTGTTTGCCTCACGCATGGCAAAGTACGTGGCCGCCGCCTGCCGCCGGTTCTCGATCTCC
>JABMRB010000556.1 GCA_013202865.1 Candidatus Nealsoniibacteriota bacterium
AGGATGGACAGGATGAGAGACCACCGCTTCTCCCTCTCCCTCTCCCTCTCGCTCTCCCTCTCCCTCTCCCTCTTCCTCTTCCCCTTCATCCTGTTCATCCTGTCAATCCTGTCCAAAACCACTACTCTGTGAACGCCCACCCTGCGATCACTTTTCGAGCTGGATCACCGAAATTGTATGCGGGGCGTCGTGGCCCGAGTTGAGCTTGTCGGGGCCGGTGACCATGTCGAAGTTCGCGACGATCAGTTGCTTGCCGCGGGCGAGCGGTTCACCCGGCTGGTCGAGCCCGCCCTTGGAACCGTCGCAGTCGGGGCTCTTTGCCAGCACGCGGACCTTGCCCTCCGGCGAGACGACGCAGATCGCGTTGGCCGAGAAGTCGGCGACGTACAGGTTGCCGGCCTTGTCGAACCCGATCCCGTCGATGCTCTTCATACACTCGTCCTTGGCCCAGCGAACGTTCGAGGCCACGTTGCCTCTTGCGTCGAACGTGATCTTATGGACCGTCGCGTCGCCGAAGTTACCCACGTAGAGATTGCCCGCCGCGTCGAAGGCCAGGCCGTCGGCACCGTACTGGCAATCCATGTTGAGCGTCTTGAACGTGGTCAGCAGGTTCTCGTCATCGACGTCGTTGTCGACTTTCACGTTGCGGTCGTCGAGCTTGAACCGATAGACGCCGCTGATCAACGGCTTACCCTCTTCGGTGGGCAACATGCTATGGGTAACGTAGATATGCCCCTTGTGTACCCGCACACCGTTGGGGTGGCTGAGCCCTTCGGCCACGACCGTGGTTCTGCCGGGCCGGCCATCGCGGATTTCCATCCGCAGAACGCGTCCCTTGTCGTTCGCCTTCACCCAGCCCTGGTTGTCGGCGATGTAGAGTTCGCCGTCGGGCCCGAAGTCGATCCCCATCGGACAAGCCACGCCCGTCTCTCGGTGTACGGGCACGGTGGCGAACAGCCGCACCTTGTTGTCCCGATCGAGCTTCATCAGCACGGCCGGGTGCGACTGGTCGGCGTAGTTCGGACAGGCGATGATGATGTTGCCAGCGGCGTCCATCGCGAGCCCGTCGGGCGTGGGGCAAATCTCCGGCAGCGCAACCAACAGTTTAGGCTCGGCCGTGGGGGTGAACTTATCCTGGGCCGGGGCCTGTTGTGCCAAGCCGGTCGCCACGGCAACGATCGCGACGGCAGCCAGCAGACGGAAATGGCACATTCTTCGAGAAACGGCGGGAATTGAACGCATGGAGGCACCTCTTTCTTGGTAAGTTGCGCAAGCTGGATTGATTTAGCAACCGCGAAAACAACCGGAAAAGCCCCAACAGTATGATAATGGTGCCGATCCCGGTGGTCAACCATTCGGAGAATCCGTGTCCACCGGCGGCTCGCCTGTCGGGGTGGCTGGGGCAATCCGACGGGATTGAGCCTCCATCTTGCTGCTGGGAAGGATGAAGACAGTCGTGCGCTAGCGATTCTTGTGCGAGGTGATAACGCCTCCCCCCCCCCGTGGGCTATTATCGTGGTAGCACACAAGTGCGGGTAGATGGTCCCGATAATGGGGTTGCACGCTGCCGAAAGAATCGCTATATTCTAATATCCGCATCAACAGATATAATCTCCGCCCGCGGTTTTCGTGCCGGTTCAATGGAATCTACTTTTTGCTTGAGTCGCGGTGGCGGCACTGCCGACCTATCTGGTATATTCGGCCATCCGGATTGCCACATGCGATGGAAGGAGATGCCAATGTTAGAAACCGTGCAATTGTTCAAAGCGCTGGCGGATGAAACTAGACTGCGAATCCTGCACCTGCTTTGTCGCCGAGAGCTTTGTGTCTGCCAGATCGTAGAGGTTCTGGAGATAGGCCAGTCGAAGGCGTCGCGGCATCTGGCTCACTTGAGGCACGCCGGCCTCGTCAGCGACCGGCGAGAAGGGCTTTGGATGTATTACTCGCTGACCGAGTCGGGTGGAGAGCTTCACCAGCGACTGGTTGAGTGGCTGAAGCCGGCCAAGGATGAGATTCCCATGGGCGCCGCAGACCTGGAGGCATTGGGTAATCTGGGCGAGTGCGGCGACCTGTGCCCTGATCACGCACCGAGCAAGGAACGCGAGCGATGCGAGGAGCCTGCGGCCGTTGGCTCGTGACGTGGTGCTTTCCGCGGAGGCGTTGAGCATCGAACCATTCTGAGGCGTAACTTGCTGCCGGAGGATATTCGTGATGAAGAACTTGGTTGTACTTGCTGTTGCCTCGCTGCTTGTCATAACCTGTGTCGGCGTAATCGCCGGCTGCAATTCCAAGACAGCGGCACAGGCCGATGGGCAGGAGGCCGCAAAGGTGGTCACGGATGAGACACAGTCGCCGGAGC
>JABMRB010000557.1 GCA_013202865.1 Candidatus Nealsoniibacteriota bacterium
CTTTTTCTTTCCTCTCCGTGCCCTCCGTGTCTCCGTGGTGAATACACTTTCTCCCCCCTAACCTGCCACCCTCCCCAAGCGAACACGGATGTTCCGACTACACGACAGAACGCGACGCCACCTGTGCATTGCCGGGTTCTTCTTGCTTTGCGTGACGCCCACGGTTCTGGTGACCGGCTGGTGTGTGACGCGGCATTTGCCCGGCCATGCGGCGGCGGAGGCGCGGCGGTTGAGACGAGAGTTGGGATTCGACGTCTCGCTCGACGGCATGGAATATCTACGGCCCGGGGTGGTGCTCTACGAAGGACTCGAGCTGCGAGACCCGGAAACCGGTGAGGTGATTCTGCGATGCCGGTCGTTGGAGGCCGGCCGAGTAGAGACGGGTAACGATAAGACGGGGCCGGGCGAATCGTACGTGCTGGTAGCGTCGCAGCCGGAAGTCGAGGCCGCCGCCTTGGATCGCGTTGGTGAACTCGTGACCCGATTGCTACGCCGCCGGGCCGGAGATGCTGAACTGGACGTGCGGCTGCGGGCAGGTGAATTGACCCTGCAGGCACCGACCGGTTCGCAAACGTTGACCGATCTGGCCGGGAGCATCGAATCGACGGCGGAAGTGGCGCAGGCCGACGTCGAGTTTCGCCTGGCCGGCGACCGGAGAGCCGGTGACGAGCGATCGGAGCCGATTCGCATCCGCCTGGCCCGCAACCGAAAAACGACACCGGCGATCACCGGATTCGATCTCAACACGGGCGGCCGGGCACTGCCGTGCTCGGTCCTGGCGATGGGGTTGCCGCTGCTGCGATCGCTCGGACCGGAGAGCCGGTTTGACGGTTACGTCTGGTCCAATGAAATGCTGGGTGATCCCTCGGACGAGGCGGCGGCGAGCGGCCGATACAACGGCGACGTCGTTCGCGGTCGCTTGCTCGGCGTCGATCTCGACCGGCTGGTGTCCGATCGTTTTCCGCACAAGCTCAGCGGTACGGCCGACGTGACGATCGAATCGGCCGAGTTTGGCGACGGGCGTCTGGAGAGTGCGTCCGGCACGCTGGTGGCCGGGCCGGGCGTGATTAGCCGCTCGCTGATCCAGGCCGCGGCCGTCCATCTGCATCTGGCTCCCGGTGCCAACTCGCCGACGCCCGGTGATCTGGTGCCTTATGAGCAACTGGCCTTTGAGTTCGTTTTCGACAAGCAGGGGTTGACGTTGAATGGCCGTTGCACGGGCGGCGATCCCGGTGCCCTGTTGATCGACGGCGAGCGGGTCCTACTGGGCAAAGCGCCGCAAGGTGCTCAATCGACGATTGGCCTGTTGCGGACGTTGCTGCCGCCGAGCGAGTTGCAAGTTCCCGCCGGGCGGCAGACGGGCTGGTTGATTCGTCACCTGCCGGTTCCACAGATCGTGCCGGCGAAAGGCGCCGCGCCGCCGTCATCGGGTGGATTGCGGTTCGGCGGTGCGGTGCAGTGATTGCCCGTAGCTGGATTCACTACCGTGGTGGTCCCCAGCGATTCGGCTATCGAGGAGCACCGGCGGCGGGACGACCTGCTCCCGGCCGGGTCGGCTGTTTGTCCGGTTCTTTCGCGGATTCGGGTAGTTCCGCCCGACGCGCCGCGATCCGTTCTTCGGCCGGTTTTCGTCCGGTGCGTGCCCACTGCCCCCAGACTCGCAGGTATTCGGGAATGGTAATCGCGCCGTCGGCGTTTGCGTCGAACGCGGCGTAAACCTGCTCGGCCAACTTGCGGTCGGAAAGCAGCTTTGCCGCATGTTTGACGAACTCCGCTCGCTCGACCTTACCGTCCCGATCGTCGTCCATCGCGGCAACGATCGCCTTGGCCTCATCGGTGATGATCCGGTTCAAGACGTACTCGGCCTTGGTGACAACACCGTCCGCGTTGCCGTCGGCGGCCCGAAAAATGCCCGCCCTTGCCTGGGGCGTCATGTAACCGCCGTTGTCGACGTATTCCTCCTTCGTGTGCTTTCCGTCTCGGTTCGGGTCGGTCCGGTCGAAATGGCTCGAGTAACTATCGAACTCCTTGGCTGTAGCTCCTTGTTCTTGCTTCGCCCCGAGTCGCTCCAGAACGTCGGCAACAGGCACACCGCCAACCTTCGCCGGAGCACTGCGCGGTGGCGAGGGTGGCTGAGCATAAACTGCCAGGGCATAAATCGCTAAAATGGCCGCCATGCACGGCAACGAAGACCAGGGTTTGTTGAAGATTCGCATTTTTCGCTCCTCTCGCCGGGTGCCACCGAACTGCGGAGACACAAAGGCTACGTCGAATTGGATTCTCGTGTATGTAGTCAACGGATGACAGCAAGGTGCGGGCTTCGGTCAGTTCGCTGCGGCTCATGGAGCATAGCATAGCCTGCCCGGCACTATTGGACAAGCCAGCAGTGGCACCCGGCGCTTTCACTGTCCCCCATTACTTCCCCCGGCACACTGGGACGAAGTTGCTCAGCTTTCCGTTACTGTCATGCACCGCCACCGCAAGCACCGGCAAATCCGGCACCATCGGAACAGCATCGGCGCTTTTCGTCGAGATGCGCACCTCTATCTCCCCGTTGCTTGGCGATACTTTCCCTGCCTGCAACAACTCATCCAGCGATACAAGCCTCGTCTTGTCGCCAAACATCCCGACTAGCGCCCCAGACTTCACTCTTCGCATCAACTCGTAACGTATTCGCACAGTCGTGCCCTCCCGTGTCTTACCTAGCAGCACAATCGCGTCATGTTCTCGGTGCGGGTTGAAGCCCCAGATGAAGAAGAAGCACTCCTTCTCGTCCACCAGCGGAACCAAAGAGGAAACAATCAGCATTGGAGCCGCATTCGCATCGTCGTAGTCTTCTTCAAGCCTGGTTTCCACAACCTCGCAGTTCCCCCGAACCAAGAGGCTGTTGAACATGTTGTCATGTTTCTGCGTGATGCATTCCAATTGGCGGCGTGCCGCTCCGATAAGCGAAGACCGTTTCTCGTCCTCCGAATCGAACCGACTCAAGTCGGGCAACTCCTCAGGACGTGCGCCCGCGTCTTGCTGAGCAGTGCCAGGATATGTCGCCAGCACGATCAGAAGAATCGTTACACTAACCAGTATCCCTAGTAATACTATCAACAATCTTCGCATCGACTTCTCCCTGATACTCGTCCCCTGCCTGTTAATGTCCGAGGCAGTCGGAGTCGGAAACTTGCTGCGCCGGGTGCCACTGCTGGCTTGCCCAGCGGCGCTGTGGATGGTCTCAACGATCTCTCGGGTCGAAGAACTCTGATGGCAGGCCGTGGACCGTGGGTAATTGCGGATCCTCGGGCGGGTGTTCAGCGGCGAAATGCCAAGCACTGGACCAGCGCCACCGAACTGCGGAGACACAAAGGCCACGTCGAACTGGATTCTCGTGTATGTAGTCAACGGATGACAGCACGGTGCTGGCTTCGGTCAGTTCGTTCCGGCTCATGATGCATAGCATAGCCTGCCCGGCACTATTGGACAAGCCAGCAGTGGCACCCGGCGTGGCTATTGACCTTGCTTAACCGTGAGTGTTTTGGGCTCGGCGACCACCTTGACACCATCTGAAAACGTAACCGTCCGCGGCGTCGCCTGGTAGTTGTAAACGGCGTACGTCTTCACGCCGCCCTTGCTAAACACGCCGTGGATGGGAAAGTCGGCCGTTACGTCGGCGTTGTTGATGCCAAGATTGTTTAGCGTGTGGATCCAATGGTACATGAAGGCGTGTGAGTTGCCGCCTTCTAGCTTGCAGTCGGGGTTGGCGTCGATGTACTGGGCCGCGGCGGCTGGGTCCGACAGGGCGTAGAACATGATCACCAGGTCGCCCCAGCCGTTGTTGTAGTCGCGGCCGCCTTGGCGCTTCGCTACGATCCGGTCGTGGTTCTTCTTGACGTACTCGGGCCAACGGCCCATGTAGTACGAGGCGGGTGTGAACGGCAGCCAGTTGATGCCGTGGATGCAGTCGATGTCGCCGGAGAACCAGGTAGCGAAGGCCCCCTTGCCGCCCCATACCATGCCCAACGCGACGTGGGGAAAGTCCGCGGGGTAGTTCGTGCCCGAGACGTCGAACCAATACTCCTCGACGGCGGTCCGCTCGGTATTGAAGAGGAACAAGCCCGTGTCGCGGATCGTCGCGTTGCCGGTGGCCTGGCCCCAGAGGATCATGCCGTACCAGGCGTTCATCGATTCGGACGACGATTCCTGGTTGTTGCCGTCGCCGAAGTTGGCGTCGCCGGAGGCCCAGGAGTGGCCGGCGTATTTGTCGAAACATGATAGGTAGGCGAACATCGGGTCGCTTCGGTCGGTCGAGGCGACGTCGCGCATGAGCAACTCGACCATGGGGCCCCATTTCTTGGCCCAGGCCGGATCGACCCGGGCAACTTCTGCTGCCTCGCGGATGAAATAGCCGTAGTGGAAATGATGGTCGTTCAACGAACTGTCGCTGCCGTAAGACGGCTTGCTGCCGATGAGCGTGTTCCAGACAGGGCTGTAATAGAACACCGGCTGTTGCTTGCCCGGCGTGGCCGTGAACCAGTTCTCCAGCCGCCGCTTGATCTCGTCGATGAATGCCCGTTGCAGCACGGTGCCGCCGGCCGCGAGGGACGCGGCGTCGCCGGTCGCTTCGGCGATACCGCTGAGCGTGGCCAGCCGGCCGAGGAATTTTCCTTCCCAGTAGGTGTCGGCGAATCCGTCGCGGCGTATCTTTTTCAACTCAGCCTTCAAGTACGCGGCCATCCGGGCTTTGTCCTGCACGCCCTCGGGCGGAAACATCGGCAACACGCCCTGGATGGGCACGGCGGTCGCAAACGTTTCGCCGACGGCCACCTTCATCGTGCCGCGGACCGAACCGTACGTCATGCCGGTGAGCTTCGTGGTCGTGTACTTCCACTGATGCGGATAGAGCGCGAAGATCGTGCCCGACGCCTTGCCTTCGTACGCCTTGAACGTCGGTCGGTAGGTCGCCTGGACGAAGCCCCCCTCGACGTGGTAATCGAGCTTCGTGTCGATCACGTGGTTGTAGGCATATTTGCGGAACGCGGCGAGCGTCTCCGGCCGGTTGTCGGGCAGGAGTGCCACGCAGAAGTACGCCTTGCCCCGGGCGTTGTTGGTCAGCTTCGTGCTGCCGAGTCCCGACCAGGTCGAACCGGCCGCACCGAACAGGCCGTAGTGATGACCGCCGGCCGTAACGCCCAGGACCGGGTCGTTCTCATCGCCCGACCAAATCACCGGGCGTCCCACGAAGCTCACCGTCGGATCACCGCCGCGGTAGAGGCAATAGACAAACGGCGAGCCGTGGCCAAGGCTGACTCGCATCGACGCTTCGTCGGCGGCAAACATCGCGGATACAAACCAGTCGGAGTAGCCGTCGCAGTCGGCCCGCCCAAAGGTCGCCGCGGCCGAGTGCCCCAGCTTCAGATCGCCGTCTTTTCCGACGCCGCCGCCGAAAATGCCGGCCTCGCCGCCGTGAATGTGTGCGCCCGGGTAGCTGATCGCCATACCACCTTCAGTACAAACCGCGGCCAACGGGTGCGCGAACAGCGGCTCGGAGAATCCCTTGTGCTGCCAGAGCAGCGAAGACCACCACTGCCCGGTAATGACCGGTTGCTTGAAGTTGTCCGTCTTATGAACCACTTCCGGCAACGGCTTGCAGGGTTGGGGCCGCGTGCGCAGGTAGCCGCCGGCGCCGAGGGGTACGACGTCGCTATCTTTGGCGGCGCCGAATTGAAGCTGCCCGGCGACCGCCAGAAACGCGATCAGTAATGTGGCGGTTCGATACATGGGGGAGTGAACTCCTTGCGTTTGAAGGATGATGCAAGTTCAAGCACGCCAACAGCATGTTACCCCTCTGCCCGTACGCGGATAACAAACAGTTGCCGCGTCCCCTCGGCGGTGATCCCTGGGACGAGAATGGCGTCGTTTGTGCGGTTCCATCGCGGTGCCGAGTCGATGCGGAGGTCGCCGCTACGGTAGTCGCCTCGGCTGAAACTGGCGGTTCGGCCGTAATGGCCGTCGGAGAGACGTAACACGACGTAACGGTTCTTGCCGCCTTTCGACGATCCGTTGACGAACCAGCGTCCGCTGGGCGATAGCGAGATGTCGCCTTCCGGATCGGGAATTACGTCGGGCGTACCGAGCCGGCCGGTGACGCGTTTCTGCTCGACGTCGTAGAATATCTGATCCGGCCCATCGCGCCCGATGAGTTTGGTTCCCTCGCCCCATTCCGGATGGCCGCCAATGTGCCGTTGGTGAAGGACGAGATCCGTGCCGTCGGATTTGATCGAGCAGGGTACGTTGATGCGTTCTCCCCGGTTGCCGCTCCAGCCGCCGCGGACAAAGAAATAGACCCGCTGACCGTCGCGACTGAACAGCGTGTGGTTGATGAACAGCGGTGTCCCTTTGGAACCGTTGCCGTGCTTGTCGAGCAGCCGGGCCAATTGCTGATAAGAAACCAGGACGCGTTTCTTACCCGATTCGACGTCGACGATAAAGATGCCGTCGTCCGACGGTGCGGCGTGATCCTCCGACCAGTCGAGCGCTGCGGGGTAGCCGGTTACGCGCCGGAGCCGGGCAAGCCGGCCGTAGTTGAGTCCCAGAAAGGCATGACCGGTGGGCGACACACCGCCGTTACCGATCGGCGTATCCGCAAAGCGATACTCGCGCACGCGGCGCCGCTGGTGCAGGTCGTAGAGCACCGTGAATACGTGGCCGTTGCTCGGATCGCGATCGTTGAAGAAGAACTGCGTCTTGGCGGAGCGGGGGTGCCAGTAGAACATGGTGCCTTGTTGGAAGTTCCACGCCCTGGTCTCGTCAACCGGTACGATCTTGTTCTTATTCCGGGTGTCCACCAGCACGACCTTCGCGGCGTCGTCGCGCTGCGGCATGCGATCGTGGAAGCCAACTTCCAGCGACAGAATGTAGCGACCGTCCGCGCTCCATGGGATCGTCAGACACTGGCCGATGTAACCAAACAGATGGTGCTTCGGCCCGGACGTGACCTGCTCAACGTCGAAACGGAGTGTCTCCTTGTCGTCTGCTAGAAGCGGAGAAACACCGAGGCACGCGAGCAGAATCAAGCAAGACGCAGCGGTTGGCAACCGTCCTGCGGTCCTCTTGTTGTTAGCTTTCATGGAATTGGCTCCCGGTCGATTATCGAGTTATTCGCCGACGCGTCACAACTCCAGAAGTATACACGCGTAGGCTATCCTCGTACAAGTCTGAGGTCGCCTTGCGTGGTGGTGGCGTCTCGCCCGCACTGTACCCCAGGCGCGACGGCAAGCTCATCGTTACGGTCCCGCATGGCGAGAAGGACATGCTGAGGCGGGTGATGTGGACTGCGCCGATTGTACCGCCCGGCCAGCATCCGGGGCCATTCAACACGGTTTTCCCAGGCATCACAACCCGTCCGCAAGGCGCCCCGTTTTCCCCTGCCGCCCACATTTTCGGCAATACCGCTTGCGGCGTGGTTTGCCACGGTTCAAAACAAGGGATTGTATTAGGGAAGAAGCTCTGGATTGCGTGAAGCGACGCGGCGAACGGTCTTCATGCTCGCCGAGGACTTCCACGGCAAGTCGGTCGGACCACACGTCGGCGACTTCCAGGGAGTCGACAACATAGACGCCGGGCGGACCAACTTCCAACTCAGCGAGTTCTGGTGGGAGGGAAGTTTCCTCGACGGCGACGTCGGCGTCAGGATCGGCAAGCAGGACGCCAACGCCGAGTTGGGCGTGTTCTTCCAGTACGGCTGGTCTCCGGAAGAACGCAACGAAATAGCCCAGTTCTACGGTGCCGGTCTGGTCTACAAGGGCCTGATCGACAGCCGCGACGACGATATTCTCGGATTCGGTATAGCCAGCGCCAATTTCAGCGACCGGATGGCCGTCCCCGCCGACAAAACGGCCTTTGAGTTATTCTACAAGATACCGCTGTCGCCCTACTTCACGATTCAGCCCGACATGCAGGTCATTACCAATCCCAGCGGCGTCGAGGCCGATTCGTTCGTCGTCGGACTGCGGTTCGAGGCCGTCTTGTGAGTATAATCCACTGAGGGGAACCGTGCGTATGTAACGGACCTCCCGCTACAGGCAGGACGGCTCCGGAGAATCTCCGGAGCTGTCTTGCTTTCTTGGATGCTTCAAATGCTCGGGCCATGGTCCGGCCGAAGAAGCCCGCCGTGCGGCCACGCAAGTGATACCGGGCGGCAATCTGATTATCGGTCGCCCGGCCGAAGAATACGGGCTGCACCGATTATGCCGGTCGCGGTGCGAAGAATCCAATGGCAGGACCGGATTTCTACGGTTGCTTTTGCGTAAACCACAACCTACGGTTCAGCAAACGGGGACCGGTAAGACTTACTGGAGAGGGAGTAGACAGTGAATCTACTGAAGGACCTTTGGGGTTCGTTCTGGAACTTCGGCATGAAGTTCAATCTGATCGCCTTTTTCCTGGCGGTCGGCGTAATTCCACTGGCGGTTGCCGTGGAAAGTGGGCCCGACATTGGGCCCGACGAGGCGATCCAACGCCTCACAGACGGCAACAACCGGTACACCGCCGGTGAGGCGACCCATCCGCGGACCGACGCCGCGCGTGCCGAGAACAGCCCCTACGATTGGGCCTTTGTCCGTCTGGACTACGCCCGCAAGGAGAAGGTCGAGCAGTTAAAACGCTTCTGCGAGAGGGTCCATGAGTTGGCGGCGCGGGCCAGAACGGATGAAGTGCTGGTCGAGTTTTTCGACGTCAACCAGAAGTACTACAATATGGCCCATCAAGGGGTCGCGTCCGCACGGTTCAAGAGCAAGATAACGGAATTCAGAAAAGCGCTCAACAATTACTACGTCGAGAACTACCTTGCCTTCTACGACGTTCTGTTTGTCGATAAGCGGGGCAATATCCTGCACAGCATTCGCAAGGAGTCGGATTTCCAGCAGAACTTCATCGACGGCGAGCCTGCCCGAACACCGCTTGCCCGATGCCTGCAAACGGACCCCCGGGAAGAGACCTTCGTCGACTTCCACTATTACGCCGCCTCGGACGAGCCGGCCGCGTTCTTTGTCGAGCCGGTCCACAAGGACGGCGAGCATCTCGGATGGATTGTCCTGCAGTGTGCCGTCAACAAGATCAATTCGTTGTTTGCCGGCGCCGAACAACTTGGCGAGACCGGCGAAGCCTTCGTCGTAAACCATCAAGGATACCTGCTGACCGAGTCCAACTTTGAAGGCGACTCCACCATTCTCGCGAAGAAGCTCAGCAGCGACAACATCCGGGCCAAGTTCGACGAGAAGCAAGGCCACAGGACGGTCACCGACTATCGAGGGTTTGCGGCGCTGACGTCGTTTGAAGTCGTGGAGTTTCTCGGCACGCAGTGGCTGGTCGTGGCCAAAGTGGACGAGGCCCAGGTTACTACCGAACACTTCATGCAGCACCGGAAATACTACGCCGACAAAGTCATCCACCATCTGGCAAGTCTTCCCGTCGGCCGCGGTAAAGAACCCTTCGCAAAAACCGGCCAGAAGATCATTCGGGTGGACATGGACGAGTTCATCAAAGCCAACCACGGCGAGTTGCTGAAGACCGTGGGGGTGTCGACGTGTACGGCGGTGATTGCCACCTATCCGGGCAAGTTCGGCTATCTGGCGCATATCAGTCCGCTCGATAAGGTCTACGGCGCCGGGGCCACGAATCTGCTCGGGCATATCACGAAGAAGATCAAGAACTATGACATTTACAAATACGAAAGGCGCCGCGTCCGCTTTGTGATCGTGGCCAATCACTTCGACAGTCTGACCAGTATCATTGACAAGCTCGTCGACGAGGGTTTCCTGCTCTCGCAGATCAGCGTCCTTTACCATCCGCGGGCCAGATGCGCCAACGTCACCTACGACTACTCCCAGGACCGCGTCAACGTCGAATGGTTACTTGCCCAAACGCGGGCCAACAGGTGCATCCATCATGCCGGCGATTCGCATAATCTCGAAACCATCGTAAAGCACTATCTGGGCGGGTAAGGTGCCCGCCAACGCACCGTAACTCAAAGTGAAAAAGGGAAGAGAGCACATGTTCAAACATTTCAAGCTCGGGTTTCTTAACAATCTCAAGATTTGGATCAAGCTCAGTGTTGGGTTTGTCGTCGTCCTCGTACTGACGGCCGCCGTGGGCTACGTGGGCTATAACGGCCTGAGCAGCACGACGGCGATCGTCGACAAGGCCGACGACGGCAATCGGCTGATCAAGTTCGCCGAAGTGTCCCGCATCCAGGAAAAGAACTACATGCTCCGCGAGGACAAGAAGTACGTGGAAGAGAACCACGCCACGATGAAGGAGATCTACGCGCAGATCGACACCACCATGGCCAAGCTCGAGGACCCGGCCGACCGGGATCTCATGGGCAACGTCGGAAAGGCCGCCAAGGCATACGCGGAGAACTTCGACGGCTGGGTCACTCTGCACGAGGAGCAGAAGGTGCAGGAACAGGCCATGGTGGACAATGCACGCGCGTTCGTCACCGAGTGCGACACCATGCGGGCCGAGCAGAAGGTCGAACTGGAGCAGGCGCAGAAGGACGACGCGGCTCTTGTCGCCGATAAGCTGTATAAAGCCGATTCGGCCAACCGTCTGATCAAGGACGCTGCCAGTGCCCGTCTCGCACAGAAGAACTACATGTCGGAACTGGACCAGAAGTACGCCGACGAAGAAGATGAATACATGACAAAGGTCACCGACCTGTGCGACGAGCTGCTCGCCGCCATGAAGCAGCAAGCCAATATAGACCAGGTCACTGCCGCAAAGCAGGCCGGTGAATCTTACGACAAGAACTTCAAGGCATGGGTGGAATTCGCCCAGCAAAAAGATGTCTTGGGCGAACAGATGGACAAGAATGCGGCAACCTTCATGGAAGAAGTAGTCAAGCTCTCGGACGATCAGAAAACAAAGCTTGAAGAGGAAATCAAGGACGGCACGGATGAAAGCGCACTCACCGAAAGGGCGTGGAAAAGCAAGGTTTCCGACGAGATTCGTATTCGCGCCAACAACTGCCGCCAGTACCAGAGAGACTATCGGCTTACCAGTGACGATAAGTTCGCCAAGCAACTGGACAAGGCCGTCGAAGACATTGAACGAGATGTAAAAGAACTCGTGAACAAGTTCGAGCAGCAGGCCAACAAGGACCAGACCAACGCGGTTGCACAAGCCGCCAGGACGTATTGTGACAGGTTCGACGAGTGGGTCGAATGCGACCACAAACAGCAGGCCGTGTACGTGACGCTGGTTAAGGATGCCTCTGACTTCGTAACGAACTGTGAGGCCCTTCGTGCCGACCAGAAGGCCCAGCTCGAAAAGATACAGAAAGAATCTGCCGAGCACCAGGCCGACAAGCTATGGAAGGCCGACTCGGCCAACCGGCTGATCAAGTGGGTCCAGGACTGCCGCACTCAGGAAAAGAACTTCATCCTGCGCGGCGACAGAAAGTACGTGGAAGAAAACGGCGCCACGATAAAAGAAATCTACGCGTTGTGCGACGAATTGACCGGGAAGTTCACCCAGCAGAAGAACAAGGACCAGATCGCCACGGTCAAGAAAGCGGCCCAGGCCTACAAGAAGGGCTTCGACGGCTGGGTCTCCCTGGCCGACCAGCAGAAAACCCAGGAAGAAGGCATGGTCACCAATGCCCAGGAGTTCACCAGACTGTGTGAGGATTTCCGCGCGGGGCAGAAGACCAAAATGGAGAACACCATCGCCGAGTCCAACACGATGGTCTTCGGCGGTGTCGGCCTTGCGATCTTCTTGGGTTGTATCGTGGCGATAGTGATCACCCGGTTGATCGTCGGCCCGGTGCGCAAGTGCATGGAGAGCGTCACCGCCCTGTCCAATCAGGACTTCAGCGTGAGGGCCGACGTGGACAGCACGGATGAACTCGGACAAATGGCCGGGGCCATCAACACGTCCATCGACAACACGAAGAAGGCGTTCGACGACATCAAGGAAGCGGCCGAGCGCGAGAAGCAGGCCCAGGAAGAACAGGCGGAGGCCGATCGCAAGGCCAAGGAGGAAACCGAGCAGGCCCTGCAGCAAGCCAAGCAAGCGGTCGACAATCTGAACAACCTGCCCACGCCGGTGATGGGGATCGACAAGAATTACAACGTCACCTTCATGAACCCGGCAGGAGCGGGCGTGCTCGGCTCGACGCCGGAGCAGGTGATCGGCCAGAAGTGCTACAGCCTCTTCAAGACCCCGCACTGCCAGACCGCCGAATGCCGCTGTGCCCAGGCCATGCAGCAGGACGGGGTCTTCACCGGCGAGACGGTGGCCGACCCCAACGGGCTGAACATGCCCATCCAGTACACCGGCGCGCCGATCAAGGACGCCGGAGGCGGGATCATCGGGGCGTTGGAGTTCGTGGTCGACATCAGCGAGACCAAGAAGGCCCAGGCCGTGGCCGAAAGGGTGGCCGCCTACCAGGAGGCCGAGGTCGAGAAGCTCGCCGCGGTTCTGTCGAGCGTGGCCGGCGGCGACCTGACGGTCGACTATGCCATAGCC
>JABMRB010000558.1 GCA_013202865.1 Candidatus Nealsoniibacteriota bacterium
AACTTGGGGTTGTTGCACCCCACCACGCCGGCGATGCCGCGTAACCGGCCCGTCATCACCCCGTCGTTCAGCGGCCGGTAGCTGGGGCGGTACTTGCCACCGAGGATCTCGTGAACCACTTCCGTGGTGAAACCGGCGACCAGCTTCTCCTGGACGTCGGGGATTCTCACTAACGCCGGGTTGCGGCTGGAGAAGTTGTCGATGGCAAGACGGATGATCTTCTTGGCCGTCTCCATCGCCTCTTCTTCGTGAAACTCGATGTGCGTGGCGCCCGGGAACTTGGCCTTGGGACTCGTCGAGATTACCTTCGTGTGGAAACATTCCTGGAACTGGGTGATCGCCGGCATTATGCACTGTACATCGACCAGCATCACGTCCACGGCACCGGTCATAATGGCGAGTTCTTGTTGCAGGAAGTTGCCCGCGATGGGGATGCCGTGACGCATCAGGATCTCGTTGGCCGTACAGCAGATGCCGGCCAGGTTGATGCCTTTGGCGCCGGCGGCCTCGGCCTCGGCAAGGATCTCGGGATCAGCGGAGGCGGCCACGATCACGTCGGAGAGCGTCGGCTCGTGGCCGTGGACGATGAGGTTCACCTCATCCTCTTTCAGCACACCCAGGTTCACCCGCGAACGGATCGGTTGCGGATCGCCGAAGAGCACGTCGGAAACGTCCGTGGCGATCATCGATCCGCCCCAGCCGTCGGCCAACGCCGCCCGTACCGCTCCCATAATCAGGTGCTCGGGATCGTTGTCTACGCCGATGTGCGTCATGTGCATGCCGGTAACGATATCGCAATCCACGCCGCGGGGCGTCGCGCCCGCTGCCGCCCAGTTCTTTTGTTGCTGCTCGGGGACACGTTTGACGTTGGCCAACACCCCCTCCTGCCTTCCAAACTCCGCAAGCAGAAAGTGCGCCAGTTCCTTGGCGATCTCCCTGTCGCTGCGGCCTTCGGTGGCGATGCCGTACTCCTCGGCCAGCTTGCGGAGCTTCGCGGGGCCCTTGATCCGGTAGGCGTCGGACTTGCCCTCGGCCGCTAACGCCAGGGCGTGAACAATATCGCGCCCGTGGTCGGAGTGCGCCGCCGCACCACCGAGCAACGCCCGCAACAAGTTCCTGGCCACGATCGTATCGGCCGTTGCGCCGCAGACACCCTTGTCTGCCCCTTCGCCGAAGGGATCTATCCGACAAGGGCCCATCGTGCAGTTTCGGCAGCATATTCCCAGTTTTCCGAAGCCACACTGGGGCTCCTGGTCTGCCAGCCGGTCCCACGCCGTGCTAGCGTCGACTCCGTCGGCAACGTCCAACATCTGCAACGTGGCCGGATCGGCCGAACGTTGTTTCGATTCCGCCATAACGGTCTCCTCTTGAAGCTCGAAATTGTGTGCTTATGTTATCTTCGGCAAGCCGCCGAGTTCGTTTTCCAGGGCTTCACCAACCTGCTCGATCGCTTCACCCAGCGCCGCGTCTTCGACGTCGCTAGAGCGGCCTTCCAGGTCGGCCCGGGCCAGTGCTTCGCTGTAGGGAAGCACGCCCAGGATCGTTTGGCCGGACAAGGCACGCTCGAGCCGCTCGCGCTGGTCCGCTTCCTTGACTTGGTTCGCCACAACGCACGTCCGCTCGATGCCAATGTCGGCGGCGAGTTTCTGGATGCGCGCGGCCGTTTGTACGCTTCGCATGCCGGGTTCCACTACGGCGATCAACGCATCGACCCCGCGTGCGGAAGCCCGGCCCATGTGTTCCAGCCCAGCCTCCATGTCGAGCACCACGTCGTCTTTACCTCGCAGCAGGAGGTACTGCAACAGGGCCTTCAGTAGGGCACCCTCGGGGCACATGCAGCCCTTGCCGCCGGTCTCCACGGTGCCGAGAACCAACAACCGAACGCCGCCGGCGTCGACCGAGAACTTCTCGGGCAGATCGTCGACCTTCGGGTTGAGCTTGAACATCAACCCGCCACCCTGGTCCTTGGCGTCGGTCCGATCGAGGATCAGTTCCCGCATTCCGGCGATCGGTTCGGGCGTGAAAGCCTCCGCAACGCCCAGGGCCGCGGCCAGATTCCCATCGGGGTCTGCATCCACGGCAACAACCGAGCGGCCAGCGGCGGCCAGTCGTCGCGCCAGCGCAGCAGCCAACGTGGTCTTGCCTACACCGCCTTTGCCGACAATTGCGAGCTTCATCCGAACCGACTTTGTCAAATCATTTCCAACGATGTCTTCAACAGCGTCAATCCCGGGTGCAATCGCGCAATCCGACAAAAGGCACTCGCCTGGCTGTTGGTTGCTACAACCGGCCTCACACGACGCAAGACCCATCGCAACTAGATTGAATATAGGGGCGGCGTCTGGAGTCCGCAACCCCTCCTAGAACCCCCGCGGATAAATGCTCCATTGCCATGCAGCGCCAAGCGGGGTAGCCTGAAGATAGGCACAAGCTTGCAGTCCCGAGGAATTCCCAATCGTGAGCGACCCAGCCCATTCGACGGAACGGTTTAAGCCCCCCCCGCCGCAAGACAACCTGAACAGGGCGATCCAGCTCGCCTACGACGTGTTGGCCGAGCAAACGCCCGAGCAGCTTGCGTGGCTGGGCGCGGAAGTGACTGGTGGCGTGTGGCGTCTGCCCGTGTTGAACGACACTTTTGAGGTAGACGTTACCCGGCGGCAGACGGTTACCGCCTCGGGCGCGGACGTGCAGCCGGCCTGGAAGATCCTCGTGCTGCACTATCTGGCGGTGACCGACCGGCCGGAAGACCGCGCCGCAAACACCACATTCGCCGACCTGGCCAATGCCCGATCGTACGCCGGTATCTACCAGGGCCGGGTGATCGCCCGATTGTGTGCCACCGCCGGCCGCAACGCGGAGACGTTGCACGCCGCGGCGGAGAGCCTGGACGGCCACCCAATCGAGCAGGGCGACCTGGGTTTCGATTTCCGCCCGTTGCCGCGCGTGACGTTACGGCTGGTCTGGCATGCCCCGGACGAGGAGTTCCCACCCTCGGCCACCGTATTACTGCCCGACAACATCGAGTCGTATTTGTGCAGCGAGGACATCGTAGTCCTCTCCGAACAATTAGTAGCCCGCCTGGGGGGAAGACCGTTTTGACCACCGGCGGCATCGTACTGTGCGGCGGGGGGAGCCGGCGGATGGGTACCGCCAAGGCCATGCTGCCGTTCGGACCCGAGACGATGTTGCAGCGGGTTGTGCGGTTGACCAGTGGGGTAGTCCGCCCGGTCGTCGTAGTGGCGGCCGCCGATCAGGAGTTGCCCGAGCTGCCGCGGACGGTTCGCATCGTCTGCGACCGGCAACCGGACCGTGGGCCGTTGGAGGCCTTGGTGGTCGGATTGAGGGCGTTGGCCGAAGAAGAAGTCGACGCCGCGTTCATCACCGCTTGCGACGTCCCGCTGCTCAATCCGGCACTGATCCGTCGGATAATCGAGCTGTCGGCCGGTTTCGACGCGGCCGCGCCGCACATCGACGGCTTCTACCACCCGTTGGTGGCCGTCTACCGCACGCAGGTGCTCCCGGAAGCCGAGGCCCTATTGGCCGCCGACCGGTTGCGTCCGGCGCTGCTTTTCGATCGAGTCCATACCCGGCGGATCACCACGGCCGAACTAACCATCGCCGACCCCAACCTGCGGAGCCTGGCCAACGTCAACAGCCCCGCCGACTACGAAGCGGCCCTGGCCGAAGCCAGGTTCGCGTAACCCCGCTGCCGCTTGCGGCTTAGCAATGGCGTGCGAGCAACTGCTAAGCCGCAAGCGGCCACACTGGAGACGCACAATGAACGTAGACCGCCGCGAATTCCTTGCCGCCACCGGTACGGCCGGTGCCGCCGGGCTGCTGGCGTCGCTCGGCATCGGCGAGAGTCCGACGGTTGCGTACGCCAGCGAAGGACCGGAGACCGCCGCCGACGACGTCCTGACCACCACGAGCATCTGCCCCTACTGTGCGGTCGGATGCGGCCTGCTGGTTACCGCCGGGCAGGTCGACGGCCGGCGTAAGGTGATCCGCATCGAGGGCGACGTGGAACATCCGATCAACCGGGGTACGCTCTGCCCTAAGGGGGCGTCGCTCTCGCAGCTTGTCGACAACCCCTGGCGGTTGAGCAGTGTCCTCTATCGCAAGCCGGGTGGCACGCGGTTCGAGCAGAAGGACCCCGCCTGGGCCGCCCGCGAGATCGCCAAGCGAATCAAGACGACCCGCGACGCCACCTTCACCACGGCCAACGCCAAGGGACAAGTCGTCAACCGCACCACGGCGATTGCGTCGGTCGGCAGCGCCGCGCTGGACAACGAGGAGTGCTGGATCTACCAGAAGATGCTTCGCGCGATCGGTCTGGTGTGCATCGAGCATCAGGCCCGTTTGTGACATTCGTCGACCGTCGCCAGTTTGGCGGCAACGTTCGGCCGCGGGGCAATGACCAATCACTGGATCGATCTTCGCAACAGCGACTGCATCCTGATGATGGGTGCCAACCCGGCCGAGAACCACCCGGTCTCCATGCGGTGGGTGCTCGCCGCCCGGGACGACCGCGGGGCCACGCTAATCAGCGTCGACCCGCGTTACACGCGTACCTCGGCCGTGGCCGACGTCTACGCCCCGCTACGTAGCGGCACGGACCTCGCATTCCTGGGCGGGCTGATCCGGCACATCCTCGATGGCGACCTGATCCACCGCGATTACGTGATCCGCCACACCAACGCGTCGCTGCTGATCGACGAGCGTTTCCGGTTCGACGAGGCGGCCGGCCTGTTCAGCGGCTACGACGAAGCGACCCGGTCGTACGACAAGTCGACCTGGCAGTACCAATACGAGCAGCCCACCGTCGGCACGCCGCCCGAGCCTAAGACCGACCCCACGCTCGAGCATCCGCAGTGCGTCTACCAGATCCTCCGGCGGCACTACGCCCGATACACGATCGAACGGGTCTCGCAGGTCACCGGCACACCGTCTGCCGACCTCCAACGGGTCTACCGGGCGTTCGCAGCCACCGGCGCGGCTGACAAGGCGGGCACGATCATGTTCGCGATGGGCTGGACCCAACACACGACCGGCACGCAAACGATCCGCGCCATGGCGATCGCCCAGTCGCTGCTGGGTAACATCGGGCGGCCCGGCGGCGGAATGAACGCCCTGCGGGGTGAGTCGAACGTGCAGGGCTCGACCGACCACGGCCTGCTGTTCAACATCCTGCCCGGCTACCT
This sequence comes from Candidatus Nealsoniibacteriota bacterium, assembly GCA_013202865.1. Lineage (GTDB taxonomy): Bacteria > Planctomycetota > Planctomycetia > Pirellulales > Thermoguttaceae > JABMRB01. Next base: position 5,202 of record JABMRB010000558.1, read on the forward strand.
CAAGACACCCACCGCCTCGCAACAAACACTGGCCAAGCACCACGCCGCCTGCACGCCCGCACCGACCGGCCGGCTAGATGCCAACGGGTGGGCCGACTACCCGAAATACTCGGTCAGCTTGCTGAAGTCGATGTTCGGCCGGTCGGCCACCGCGGAGAACGATTTCGGCTACGTGTGGCTGCCCAAGCGGGACGACGGCGTCGACCATTCGTGGCTGAGCATCTTCGACGCGATGCACCGCGGCAGCGTCCACGGCCTGTTCGCCTGGGGGCAGAACCCGGCGTGCAGCGGGGCCAACGCCGCCAAGGTCCGCCGCGCACTGGCCCGGCTCGATTGGCTCGTCTGCGTCAACCTGTTTCCCAACGAAACCGGCTGGTTCTGGCAGGACGAGAAGCTGCTGGCCGAGCTGGGCGGCAAGCCGGAGGACGTGCCGACCGAGGTGTTCGTATTGCCGGCCGCCGCGTTCGTCGAGAAAGAAGGCAGCGTGACCAACTCGGGCCGCTGGATGCAGTGGCGCCATCGGGCTGCCGATTCACCCGGCGATGCCCGAGCCGATTCCCAGTGGATGGACCTGATCTACCGCGAATTGCGGGATCTCTACCGGGCCGACGCCGAGCAGGCCGTTTGCCCCGAACCGATCCTCAACCTCGTCTGGGACGAATACTTCCCCGACGGCCAGTTTGATCCGCACGCGGTCGCCCGCCAGCTCAACGGGCGGTTCCTCCGCGACGTGGAGTTCCCGGCAGAAGGCAAGCGTTTCAAGCAAGGCGAGCAAGTACCCGACCCCGCGTACCTGCGTAGCGACGGCTCGACGTCGTCGGGCAATTGGCTCTATTGCGGCTCGTACATCGCACCGACGCCCCAACATGGCAACCTGGCCGCCCGCCGCCGGGCCGAACCGGACGACGGCCCCGGGGCGAATCCCGACTGGGCCTGGTGCTGGCCGATGAACCGGCGGATCATCTACAACCGCAAGACGTTTCGGATGCTGCCCGACGGACGTGCCCGGCTGTTCGCCCCCACGCTGGCCGACGGCCCCTTGCCCGAGCACTACGAGCCGCTGGAATCGCCGCTTACGCACAATCCGTTCTGTGGTCAGATGTTCAACCCGGCCGCGAAGCCGTGGGACTTTCGCGGCGTCGACGTCTGTTCGCCATGCGGCTCGCGGGAGTTCCCCTACGTCTGCACGACCTACCGCGTAACCGAGCACTGGCAGACGGGCGTAATCACGCGGCACTGCCCCTGGCTACTGGAGCTTCAGCCGCAGTTGTTCGTCGAGCTCAGCCGCGAACTGGCCACCGAGAAAGGCATCCGCCCGGGCGACCGCGTCCGCGTCCGCAGCGCCCGGGGTTCGGTCGCCGCGATCGCCTTACCGACGGCCCGCCTCAAGCCGTTTCGGATCGTCGTCGACGGCCGGTCGCGGACGATCCACCAGGTAGGCCTGCCCTGGTGTTTCGGCTGGCTAACCCCCGAAGGCGGCGGCGACAGCGCCAATCTGCTGACGCCCAACGTCGGCGACGCCAACACGCTGATCCCGGAGACGAAGGCGTTTCTGGTCGACTTGGAGAAGGTTTCGGTGGGTGGGGAGTGAGGAGTGGATAGTGGATGGTGGATAGTGGATGGTGGATGGTGGATAGTGGATAGTGAGTGGGGATTTCGCGCCAACCGGGATTATTGCCCCGCCTTTGCATTTGAAGACCACTGCCGCAGCTTGGTCGAGGTGGCCATTAAACCGGCTTGAAATAAGGAGTTACGTCGATTAGAATCAGCTTGAAATCATCGATTAGGTCTTTGACCCGAAATCAACAAAAGGTCGCGATTTCGTCGTAACATCTGATGTGGCAACGAGTTATGGGCAATGCCGTGAACCCTCGTTTTTCGCAAACCGCGATAAATTACTTACGGCGACGGCCGGCGCGGGAGGATGGGTCGAACTCCTTTCACGTCAACAGGTTACATCAAGGCCCATTTCTCATCGATTGCCCTAAGTCAAGTTCATGCCATACAAACTAATGTGGCATGACCCGTGAATTAATGTGGCATGAACCGTGAATTAGAGAAGGTCGCCATTTGCTCCAGCGGCAGAGCCACTTCCATCGGTTTGTCCTCCGATTTCGCGACGTGGATGCTCTTCTTCTATTCTGCACCATGGGGCCGGTTCGCGGGTAGTGGCCGCTTGCGGCTTAGCATACCACCGCATACGGCGCCCCCTCACATTTGCGTCGCCTGCTGCCGGCCCTTCTCGACATCGACCCGTGCGACGATGGCCCAGCCGATCAGAGTAGAGAAGGGGTCAAGTACGGTTTTCCAGTCGGTAAATAGTTCTGACCCCTCTTCTCCAGCACTTGAAGTTCTTAATACCTGTTACCGCTCTGACCCCCACTACTGTCCGAATTGAGTATCGTGTCCCCCGATTCGTGTCCCCCGATTCGTGTCCCCCGATTCGTGTCCCCCGATTCTGTCCCCCGATTCTTCAGAAAGTACAGGACCTAAGAAACGCCTGCTATTCACTCCCCACTTTCCTCCCCTAGTATGTTCTCGAACGGGATTAGCTTGTACTCCACTTCCAGGTCGGGCAGCTTCTCTTTGAGTTCGGCGACACCTTTGTCTGTTACGGCTGTCTTGACCACGTCGAGAAACTTCAGCTTTCGCAGATTAGCGAGGTGTTTTAAGCCGGAGTCCGTCACTTTGGTCCAGGATAGGGTGAGGGATTGCAGCTTCGTGCAAGTGCGGAGATGGGCGAGGCCCTGATCCGTTATCTTGAGGCTATCGAGCGTGAGGTACTTGATATTGGGAAGAGTGCCAATGTGTTCAAGCCCGGCGTCGGTCACATGGGTGTCCTCCAGCAGTAGCACCTGCAAAGTCTCTTTGTTTCGAAGATATTTCAGCCCCTTGTCGCTAATGGCCGTAGAGCGCGCATCAATGGCTTCAAGCCGCTTCATCTTCCGAATGTGCTTGAGCCCCTCGTCGGTCACGTTTCTTCCGAAGGCCAGCACTCTCAGGTTCGGCAAGGCGGTAAGATGCGAGAGTCCTTCATTTGCGATTTCCGTGCCGCTAAGGATCAGACAACGCAATTTGGCGAGTCCCTTCAGGTGGACCATTCCCGCATCCGTCACGCGCGTATTCAGCAAGTCGAGCCTCTCCAAATGCTCAAATGCCGAGAGGTGTTTCAGTTGGTCGTCGTCCACGAGCAACGGATTTAGATTCATCCAAACGACCCGGTCGAAATAGAACCTCTCGTTCGGACTAACGCGGTTCCGGGCCTCTTCGGGCCCACGTGGCTCTCGTTCAAACCATCCAGGATGAGGGCCGTCGTCAATTCTCTTGATGGCGGCCTCCTCGGCTTCCCACTCGAGCTTTACTGCCGCGGGCACGCTCTTGCCGTCGGAATCGGCGCAGCCAATCGCGATTGCCGCGGAAATCGTGCCGAACCACAAGGCCAGGATTCGCATAGTCTTTTCCTTAATACGGTCCCCTGATGAGAACGTTGTAGAATTCATTCATGTCAGGCGTAATGCGGTGTAGAAATGAATTGGGTAAACAAAGGGGTCAGGACTCTTTGTTCGCGAAACAAAGAGTCCTGACCCCTTTGTTTCGTCTCAGTGTGTCTTGGCCTATTCATCGGGCTGCATCCCGGATCTTCTGCTTGGCATCGGGCCAGTCGACCATCTGAGAGGAACCTTCCTGCATCCGCTTTTCGCGAGCGCGCAATACGTCCTCATGCCAAGCGGGGGATGGGACGTTCTGCGGAACCCGACAAAGGTCCTCCCAGACCGCCTCCAATACGCGAAGCTTGTCCTCGGTCGTCATTTGCTTCAGCGGCAAAACTACTTCCATCGGTACGTCCTCCGATCTCGCGACGGCAATGTTCTTCCCTTATTTTACACTGTGGGCTACGTCCCGGGCAACATCGACGTGAAGTGCTACAAGAGCGGTCTGGCAGCCCGTTGAAAAACAGGCAATCGTAACCCGAAGCGTAAGCGAGGGACGGAACTTGCCGAGGAATCAATGTCGTCACTCCCTCGCTCACGCTTCGGGTTACTATTCCAACAGACTACTAGCACCAGCAGCCAATGCCAACGCCCCGTGCAGCACGACCTCTTCGCCCAACGCGGAAGGGACGATCTGGAAGGAACCTTTTAGCGGTGGGAAGACGTAGCGGTCGACGTACTCGCGCAGTGGTGCTAACAACAGTGTCTCGTCGGCTAACGAGACGCCGCCGCCGATCACGACGACGTCGGGGGCCGAGAGCGTGATCATCTGTGCGATGGCCCAGCCGTAGGTTTGGCAGGCGTGATCGAAGACCTCCAACGCGAGGCGGTTTCCTTCGGCGGCGGCGGCGGCGACCATGGCGGCCGAGAGCGTCTCGGCTCGGCCGTTGCATCGGTGGAGCAGATCGGCGGCGAACTCCTCGTCGGCCTCCTCCCGATCGATCAAACGCTGCCGGACCGCTTCCGGCTGCGGCGAGCGTTCACCGTTGGCAAGCGGTCCGAACAGCAGCGAAGTGGGATCGGCCAGTCGGGCCCGGGCCGCTGCCGCGATACCCCAGCCGCTGGCGACCGATTCGACCGTCTGGTCGGGCCGTTCGGCCAACGGGCCGGGCCGCAGGTGACCCAGTTCCGCCGCGATGCCGCCCGCGCCGCGATAGAGTTGCCCGTCGACAACCAAGGCCCCGCCGATACCGCTTCCGACGTTCGTGTAGAAGACCACCCGATGTCCCTTGCCGGCCCCGAATCGGGCCTCACCCAGCCCGGCCGAGTCGGAATCGTTGCCGATGACCACGGGCAGGGCCAATGTCTTTCGGCACCAATCGGCCAGCGGGAAATCCTCCCAGCCCTCGACCTGATGGCTCAGCACGGTCCGCCCGGCGTCCGCATCGACAGGTCCGCCGAACCCGATGCCGACGGCCGTTACCGTGTGGCGTTGGATCAACGCGGGCGCCGTCTGTTCGATTTGCCGCAACACGCCGTCAGCGCCTCGCTCGGGCGCAACGTCCACCCGTTCGATTGCCGCCAACGGTCCCCCCTCGCCGGACCCGACGCCCAGTTGCAGTTTCGTACCGCCGATTTCAATGGCCAGGAGCATGGGGGGAGAGGAGAAGTGGGCGGTGGATAGTGGGCAGTGGATGGTGGCCGCTTGCGGCTTAGCATAGCAGGGCGCGTTTTGCTAAGCCGCAAGCGGCGGGGTTGCTAAGCGGCGGCAGGGCTCTACTGCTGCTTGATGCGGATGTTGCGGAACTCGACCGGGGCGCCGTGGCCGAGGAAGCCGATGTAGCCCTTCTCGTTGTGCAGACCGGGATGCTTGTTGTGGTCGATCGTTTCTTCGATCTTGCTCAGGTCGGCGTCGACGATCACGGTGCCGTTGAGCGTGATCTTTACGAGCGGGCCCTTGCACGAGATCTCTTGGGAGTTCCATTGGCCGGCCGGTTTGAGTTGATCGCGCTTGGCCGGCACGACACCGTAGATCGAGCCGTGGGCCTGATACGGCTGGATGCCCTTGTAGCGCTCGTGCCGGTCGTCGAGGATCTGGATCTCCATACCGCCATAAGCCGCGTTGACGCCCATTGGCGTGCGGATCCCGACGCCGTTGTTCCCGCCCGGCGGAATCTTGAACTCGAAGCGGAAGACGAAATCGGCGTATTCGTTCTTCGTGTAGAGGTTCCCGCCCGGCTTACAGATCATCACACCGTTCTCGACGGCGTAACCCTTGACGGATCCCTGCCAGCCGTCCAACGTCTTTCCGTCGAACAGGCTGACGAAACCGGCGTCGGCTTCTTCTTTGGACAACTCGGCCGCCGGAACGTTTGCGGCGATTACCAGGCTCACACTCATCAACACGGCAGTCGTAACACAGATCAAGCGCATCGGATGAATCCTCCTTCGGGTGAAAACTGAATATCGAATGTCGAACAAGGAATGTTGAAGTAGGAAGGAAAAGGAAGAAGAGAAACACGGATTTCGAGGGTTTGTGCCAAACAGAGTGCCCTTCGCACTTCAACACTCCTTGTTCGACTTTCGATATTCCTTTTTTTGATCGTTGTCCCTGCGTAAGATGCTGAAGCTATTTTCCGGTTAACCTAACTATGTTCTCACACGTTTGGGCCTTATGGATCGGAGCGGCGGCCGTTGCGGCACCGGTGGCGATCCATCTGTTGACCCGGCCACGACCGGTGCGGCTGCCGTTGTCGACGTTGCGGTTTGTCCGCGAGGCGGTCCGGCAGCAGCGGTCGCGGCACGTGTTGCGCGACCTGCTGATCCTGCTGATGCGCACCGCGGCGATCGTGCTGTTGGCGCTGGCGATGGCCCGGCCGCAAGCCGGTAGCCGGCCGTTGGTCTCCGACAGCCAGCCGGGCGACGCGGTCCGCGTGGTCATCCTCGACCAGAGCCAGAGCATGGCGGCGACCGACCGCGGCGTCGAAGCGATCGAACGGGCACGGACCGCCGCGGCCGGCTTTCTGCGTTATCGGCCCGGGCTGCGGGCGAACGTGATCCTGGCCGGTGCCAAGGCCAGACCGATCTTCGACCGGTCTTCCACCAATTTCGACGCCCTGCGCGACGCCCTGGCTGCCGACGCCCCGGTGCCATGCCGGGCGTTGCCCGAGACGCTCGACGTGAATGCCGCGTTTGCCGCGGCCGCCAAGATGCTCGCGCCGCAGTCGGAAAACGATACGCGTCGCCGCGAACTGGTTATCGTCAGCGATTTCCAGCGATCCAACTGGGGCAAGGCCAGCTTCGAACCGCTGCCCAAGGAGACGAAAATCCAACTCGAATCGGTTGCGCCGGCCGAGACGCCCGCGAACGTGGCGATCCTGCGAGTCGGCATTCCCGGACGTGTTTGCCGGGACCGTGGCGTGCAACTGGAGGTTGACGTGGGAAACTACTCGCCGGCCGCGCGGAACGTTGCCGTCGAGGTCTCCGTGGGCGAGTCGACCTGGCGATTGCAGGGCGCTTGCCGGGCCGGGCGCACGACCACGCTGACCCAGGAGATCGTGTTGCGGCACCTGGGCTCGCAGACCGGTCGGGCAAGGCTGGCCGACGTGGACGACGCCCTGGCCGCCGACGATGCCCGCGAGTTCGCCGTCGAGGTCCGTCCCAGGCCGGTCTATGTGCTGGTCACGCGTCAGCAGGCCTCGCAACGTCCCTCGTCGAGCCATTTTCTCGAATGTGCTTTGTTACCCGACGCCCGCCGCAAGGAGAAGGCCTCGGCCGAGGTGTTGCGGATGGATCCGGCGGAGTTGGACCGGCAGCGGCTGGCCTCGGCCGACGTGATCTTGCTGGACCATCCGGGCAAGCTCTCGGCCGAGGCGATCAAGCTGTTTGCCGGGCTGTTGCGGCGGGGTTCGGCGATGATCTACGTGACCGGCGAGTCGATCGACGCGACGAACCTGAAGCGGCTGGCCGACGCCTCGTCCGGCGACTTGCAGATGCCCGTGGAGTTTCTGCCCCCGCCGGCCGGCCATACTCGCCGCGACCTGTTCATCGAATCGGTCGCCCGCGATCGGCGACCGCTGGACGCCTTCGGCGGCAACCTGACGGCCGTGATCCGCCCGTTGCGGTTTGCCGGCGGCCTGGCCTCGCGACCGCTGAACAACGCCCGCAACGACGACCTGCTGGCCACTTTCAACGACAAGTCGGCCTGCATGGTGCTCTCGGCGTCGGGCAAGGGAAAGCTGGCCGTGATCAACGCCGACCTGGGCACGTCGAACTTGCCGTTGACATCTGCCTTCGTACCGATCATGGACGAGTTGATCGAACACCTCCTCGAGCAGAATCAGGCCGGGCAGGCGGCCGGGGTGCCGACGGCGGAGAGTCCGCTGGCGGCGTTGCCTAAGAAGACACTGCAAGAGAAGCTCGCCGGCGGCCGGAGCGTCTACTACCAGGGTTCCGCCGGCGAGGGCAGCCAGCGGGACGACTGGTGGATGTACTTCACCGTGGCCTGTGTGATTTGCATGTTGTGTGAGTTGGGGCTGTTGCTGGGGTTTAAGGCATGACGCCATTGAATGCGATGGAAGGAGTAGTCGGTTTTCAGTAGTCAGTTATCAGTTTTCAGGACTTCGGGGTAACGTTTGGAGCAAAATGCTGAACCCTGAACCCTGAACCCTGGCAACTGAACCCTGCCTCCCGATAACTGACAACTGATAACTGATAACTGATAACTGCCAACTGA
>JABMRB010000070.1 GCA_013202865.1 Candidatus Nealsoniibacteriota bacterium
GTCGTTCGTAGTGACCGCATTCATGCGGTCTTTGTAATCCAGACCCGATGAATCGGGTCACTACGAACCTTTCACCGGCAAGAACGGGAACAGACGCCGCAACTCTTCCGCATTGGGCTGCCGGCCGTATTCGCAGATCTCGAACGCCTCGGCGTAGCGGACCTGCTTGCCTCGCTCCTCGCCGTAGAGTTCGATCAGCTTGTCGCGGCAGCGGTCGGCCACCGTGGCGAAGCGACGCGAGAAGTTCTCACGCAGCCGTTGGTGCGCCGCCTTGTGCTCGGCCGCATTCTTCGGCACCCGGCTCGAATTACCCAACGCACCGCCCTCGATGAACTGCGACTCCATGGCCGCCAACGCGTCGAGCTTCTGCTCGATCACGCCGTCGATCGACACGACGACGTCCGGCCGAAACGGCGCGGGCGTCTGAAAACGGTCGTACGAGTAGAGAAACACCGGATGCTTCTTCAGCGGCGGCGTATCGGGGCACAGAAACGGCACAGCCACCATGTAGGCACAGTCCTGCATCAGCACGCCCGTGTACCGGTGGTCGGGATGGTAGTCGACCGGCCGGTGGGCGATCACGATATCGGCGTTCCACTGGCGGATCAGGCGCGTCATCGTCTTGCGGTTCTCGAGCGTGGGCATCAACTCGCCGTCGTGGATGTCGAGCACCTCGCTGCTCACGCCGAGCACCTTGGCCGCCTTCTGGGCCTCGGCGTTGCGACGTTTGGCCAGCGGCCCGCCGGCGGCGCCCCAGTGCCCGATGTCGCCGTTGGTCATCGAGACGAGCTTCACGTGATGCCCGGCCGCCGCCCACATCGCGGCCGCCCCGCCGGCGCGGATTTCACAATCGTCCGGATGGGCCCCGAACTCGATAATCCCCAGCTTGCCGTCGTCCGGCCGGATCGGCTGCCCGGCAAAGGTGACGGTCTCGGCCGGCTGCGGCTGCGCGTCGGAGAGTGCGAACCCGAACCCGACAGCCACGGCCAGCCCCGTCAGCATACCCAGCGAGAACCAGCGGCTTTTCTTCATGGCAAGTCTCCTTGTGTGAAGGGAAGGTACATGCGTCGACGCCCATGATGATACGTCACGCGGATGGGGCGTGCAACGTAGCCTGCGGCGATTGCCCGTTATGTGCCCGGCATGGTATGATATTCAGACGTGTCGCCTCATCGTTTAGCCGCCGGGCTTGCCCGGCGCGGGCCGACGCGTGTTCCTTCGGCAACACGCCGGGCAAGCCCGGCGGCTAAATGGGAGAGTATCCATGACTCGAATCACGTTTGCTGCACTGGCCCTCTTGCTCATGCCCATCGCCGCAACCGCCGCGGAGAAACCCAACGTCGTGCTGATCATGGCCGACGACCTGGGCTTCGCCGACCTCGGTTGTTACGGCTCGGAGATCGAAACGCCGAACCTCGACACGCTGGCCGCCGACGGGCTGCGGTTCACGCAGTTCTACAATACGGCCAAGTGCCACTCCTCTCGCGTGTCGCTGATGACGGGGCTCTACTGCGATCAGGCCGGCGGCACGAGCCTCAGCCGCGGAGCTACCATCGCCGAAGTGCTCGCCCGCGCCGGGTACTTCACCGCCATGTCCGGCAAGTGGCACCTGAGCCGGCAACCGACCGATTTCGGCTTTCGCCGCTACTGGGGCCATCTCTCCGGGGCGACAAACTTCTTCACCGGCGACAAGACGTTTCGACTGAACGGCCAGCCGTGGGAAGTTCCTAAGACGCTCAACGGACGCCCCTTCTATACCACGCACGCCATCGCCGACTTCGCCCTGGAGTTTATCGAGGAAGCCTCTCGCGGCGACAAGCCGTTCCTGCTCTACATGGCGTTCAACGCGCCGCACTACCCGTTGCAGGCGCCCGAGCAGGCGGTTCGCAAGTACGACGGTCGCTACGACGGCGGCTGGGACAAGCTTCGCACGGCCCGGCACGGGCGGCAACTCAAGTCGGGCCTGCTGCCGGCCAAGTGGAAGCTCAGCCCCCGGCCCGACCACGTGCCTGCGTGGGATAGCCTGAGCGGTGATGAGCAACAGTGGGAAGCCGACCGCATGGAGGTATTTGCCGCGATGGTCGACCTGCTGGACCAGAACGTCGGGCGCGTGGTAGCGCACCTGAAGGAGAAGGGCATCCTCGACGAGACGCTGATCCTGTTCTGCGCCGACAACGGCGCCTGTCCCTTCGAGCGCACCCGCGGCCGCCACCTCAAGCCCTGGGACCCGAAATCCTACTGGACCTACGACGCAAGCTGGGCCCACGCCGGCAACACGCCGTTTCGCCTCTACAAGCAGAACCAGCACGAGGGCGGTATCTCCTCGCCCCTGATCGTCCATTGGCCCGACGGACTCAAGACCGAACCAGGAGCCCTCACCCGCCAGCCCGGCCACCTGATCGACCTGATGGCCACGCTGATCGACGTCGGCGCCGCGGAGTATCCCGCACAGATCGCCGACCGGCAGATCGATCCGCTGCAAGGCAAGTCGCTACTGCCGATATTCCGCGGCGAAACCCGCCCACCCCACGAGACACTCTACTTCCACTTCGGCACCGACCGTGCCTTGCGCCAGGGCCCATGGAAGTTGGTCTCGGCCAAGTTGGGCAAGTGGGAACTTTACAATCTAGACGAAGACCGCACGGAGCTCAACGACTTGGCCGGCGAGCAGACGCAGCGCGTGGCCGCGATGAGTGCCGAGTGGTTCCGCATGGCGGAGGAGGTCGATCGCGTCAAGGGCCGCGGCTTGGCTCCGGTCCGCGACGAGATCACACCGCTGAACTTTCGCAAGGATACGAGTTCGGGCGCGGCCGCCGCGAAGCAGAAGAGGCCCAAGGCCAGCGCAGAACGACGCAACGCGAATTCCGGGGACTTTTCGGGAATTCCGGCGTCAAAGCAGGGAGACTAGTAACGGCGCCCCCGGAATTCCTGTAGAATAATAAGTTATCTGTTCGGTGCCTAGCACGTCCTCAAGTCAATGGCAAAGTCAAAAACAAAGAAACTGATTAAGCGAAAGGCACAACGAGTGCTCGCCGCCGAGCGCCGGTATTGGGCGCGACACGATCAGCTAGTACGTACGTTTGAGAAGAACGCAGAGATTGCTGGAATTCCGGCCCTGCAACCAATGGAGTTGGTTACCAGAGTTTTCGGCTTCCGTGACGCTTGTGTTCTTGTTCGATTCAAACGTGTGGCGAATTGCGACTTTCAAGTCGTTGATATTGATGAACCCTCGTCACAATGGCGCGATTTCGTGACCATACCGGTTCAAGATGATGGCGATACGGTTGAAGTCCGGACCGGGCGTTGTTTTGGGTTGGGTGGGATCTGTGTTAACTGTTCAATTAGCTTCGGAGATCTAGGTCCGTACGAAATACCGTACCTTCAAACACTCAAGTGCGAGTACAGCGAGAACCCGGAGTTCGAGGACGCTATTCACGATCTTTCGGTTACTATTGTCGGTGCGCTGGCTCATCGGCGACCAACAACCGAACAGGACGTTCTAGGGCGGTTGGAGAAACTCCTTGCTGACTTCCGTGAACTGCTCGATCAGACGGCGGCGGACAATTCTAAGGAAGAAGTGCTTCAGGTGTTCCTCAAAGAACATCCGCTTGTGCTAACACCGCATGCTCGTCTGATTCCCAAACAGAAGCTAGGCGAAGATTTCTGCACGGATTTCGTGCTGATAGACATGCTCGACCAGGGCCCGCGATACACACTCGTGGAAATTGAGAAATCCTCACACGAAGTATTCACGAAGAATGGTGAATTGAGATCTGAGGTCCATCACGCTATACATCAGACTTGTGAGTGGGATTCGTGGCTACAGAAACATTCGGGTTACGTGCGTGAGAAACTGCAAGGTTTCGAGTCTCCGCAATACATGGTCGTCATTGGCCGCTCCACAAAGTTTACTGACGGCAATCGGGAATACTTGAGGGCGTACAATCGGAGGCTGAACGACACTCAACTCATCACGTATGATGACGTTGCCGAACTGTTTGAAGACCGGATTGCAGCGATGAGAGCGTACTTTTCTCCGGCCACGCCCTAAGGGTGATCCCAGGTCTAACACGTTTTCTTGATTGTTTGTGTTCGTGTTCTATGGCGCGGGTGGCCCCGCCGTTCTGGGTGGCACCGACGATTTTTGCGCAGACGACTTTGCCATACTATTCGACTGATTCGCAAAATCGTCGGGGTTGCGCAGCAACAAGATGATCCGATTCTATCAAAACACCCAACCCAGCGGCACCCGGACGGACCTTCTCTCCTCATAGTATCGGGCCGAAATCCACTGCCACCGCGCAAGCCTGTTCGACCAGGCCGTCGGGTGGTGAATATCGACTTTCGCGTCATTTTCGGAACCGTGGCGGCTGTGATGGCGGCCCTGAAACAGTCGAAGGTCAGCAAGCAGATCAACACCGCGTTCGTGGAACGGCAGAACGGAACCGACCGTAACCGGAACGACCGGAAGGTTCGCAAGACCTATTGCTTCTCGAAGGATGGGGACATCCATGACGCGGTTACCTATTTCACGATGTACACCTACAACTTCTGCTGGCCCGTGCGAACACTGCGTCAACGAGATTCCGACAGCCGATGGATGCCGCGGACTCCCGCCA
>JABMRB010000559.1 GCA_013202865.1 Candidatus Nealsoniibacteriota bacterium
CGTCAATGCAGCGCGTAATCGTGTGGCATCCCCATGCGCCTTCGTGGGCGTCCTCTTGCTCGAGCGTCGTACCGTCTCGCTGCTCGCGCACGTCGGCCAGAAACCGATACAGCTTGGCCAAGGCCGCCGGTCCGGTGAACCGCGTGTTCGATTTTAGCACCGGACAGGCCGCGTAGCATAGCCCGCACAAAATGCAGTTGACGTACTGGTCGATCTTCTGCCGCTGGCGCTCGCTCACGCGGCTCTCTTCTGCGCCGGCGAGTTCCGCGTGCAGCCAGGGCCTGACCCGTTCATATTTCTCCCAGAACGGGTCCATGTCGACGACCAGGTCGCGGATGATTTCCAGGTTCGGCATCGGCTCGACGACCACTCTGGTTGTACCCAAACCGGCCAACTGGACACGACAGGCCAGGTTGAGCTTCCCGTTGATCGACATCGAGCAGGATCCACACACGGCACCGCGACAGGCATAGCGAAAGGCCAGCGACGGGTCCTGTTCGTCGGCGATCTTCAAGAGCGCTTCCAGCACCGACATGTTCTTTTCCGGCGTCAGGTTGTAGACGTCGAAACGAGGCCGGTCGTCTTTCTTGCTCGCGTCGTATCGGAAGATTTCGAAGCGGTACATACTAGTACGTCCGTTGCTGCGGTTCGTATCGGCTGACGTCCACGTCGGCGTAGGAAAGGACCACCTCGTCGCCCTCCATGCGGGCGATGCTGTGGCTTAGCCACTCGGCGTCATTGCGTTCGGGGAAGTCGGTGCGGGAGTGCGATCCGCGGCTTTCCTGCCGTGCCAGTGCTCCCCGGGCCGTAATCTCGGCCAAGGATAGCAGGCTTTCCAATTCCAGTAAATTGACGATCTCGAAATTGAAGGGTCCCGGCGCGGTCTTCAGCGTCACGTCTTGGTACTGCCGCCTCAGCAGGCCGATCTGCCGGACGGCTTCCGCCAGATCCTCCTGGTTGCGGAAGATGCCGACCTTCTCGGTACACAAGGTCTGGAGCCGGTTGCGAATTTCGTGATGAGGCACACCGTCACCTCGGCCCGAGAGCCGCTCGACCCGCTCGATCTGGCTTCGCACGCCGGCCTCGACGAGCGCTGCGTCGGGCTTGCGATCGAAGTCGGAAAACCGCCCGGCAATGGCCTCCGCAGCCAGTCGTCCGAAGACGACCGTGTCCAGCAGTGAGTTCCCCCCCAGCCGGTTGGCTCCGTGTACGCTGACACACGCACATTCACCCGCCGCGTAGAAGTTCGGTACGTTCGTCCGCCCGGTGACGTCCGTGTCGATTCCACCCATCGAGTAGTGCTGGCCGGGCTGAACGGGGATCGGCTCGTCCACCGGATCGACGTCGCCGAAATCGATGGAGATCTGGCGGATGCCGGGCAGACGCTTACAGATCCGCTCCTTGCCCAAATGGCGAAGATCGAGCTGAACGTATCCTCCCTGGAATCCGCGGCCCTGGTCGATTTCGGTCTGGATGGCACGGGCAACGATGTCGCGAGGCGCCAACTCCATGGCCGACGCCGCGTATCGTTCCATGAACCGCAGCCCTTGGTTGTTCAGCAAGTGCGCGCCTTCTCCTCGCGCGCCCTCGGTGATCAGGATGTTGGTGCCGAACTGGGTGGTGGGATGAAACTGGACGAACTCGAGATCCTTCAGCGTAATGCCGGCCCGGAGCGCCATGCCGATGCCGCTTCCCGTGTTGATCAGCGCGTTGGTCGAATTGCGGTAGGCGCGTCCGTAGCCTCCGGTGGCGAAGACGCAGAACTTGGAGGCCAATCCCTCGAACCGTCCCGTTTTCAGGTTCCATAGGACCAGCCCATGGTACTGCCCGTCGTCGGCGACGATCCGCGTCACGACCCGTTCGTCGTAGACCCGTACCTGGTGCTTAACGATTTGCTCGTAGAGCGTGTGCAGCATCAGGTGCCCGGTCCGGTCGGCGGCGTAGCAGGTCCGGGGAAAGCCGCCGCCGCCAAAAGGCCGCTGGGCGATCCGCCCGTCCGGCAGGCGGCTGAACGGCGCGCCCCAGTGCTCGAACTCGTAAATCATCTCGGGCGCCATTCGGCACATCTCGACGACGGCCGACTGGTCGGCCAGATAGTCGCTCCCCTTGACGGTATCGAAGGCGTGTCGCTCGGGCGTATCGTCGCGACCTTCCGGCGCATTCCCCAGGGCCGCGTTGACGCCACCTTGCGCGGCGACGGAGTGCGAGCGGACCGGATGCACCTTGGAGACGACCGCCACGTTGTACTGGCGGCAGAGCCCCACCGCCGCACGCAGGCCCGCCAAACCACCGCCGACAACGATTACGTCGTGCTTATTCATGGGAGAAGAAGGGGGTTGCACCTAGATGAGCGTCGCGTAAAACACCAAAAACACCACAAACACGATAAGGCCCAGGACGTTGCAGCACCAGAACAGGAGCCTTTCGCGGCCGAGCCCGAGATCCATCAGAATCGTGCGTATCCCGTAGAGCGAGTGAAACACGAACAGGAACACGGTCAGGCAATTCAACACGGCGTGCCGGTGCAACGCGACCGCCGAGGCAATGGACTCGATGCTCGACGCGCTCTGCTGAAAAAAGCCGGTGAACAACTGAAAGGCCAGCAGGAAGATCAGCAACACGCCGCTGGTGCGGTGGAATACCCAGACGAACACTTCACGGACCTCCTCGAACTCTGGTCGGCGGACCTCCTCGACCTCTGGTCGGCGGACCGCCTCGACC
>JABMRB010000560.1 GCA_013202865.1 Candidatus Nealsoniibacteriota bacterium
CGCCTCGGCGGCCACCAAAACCGGCGACGTGATCACCGGCCAGGCTGGCTCGTCCTCTGGCGAGGCTGGACAAAACTACAACTCATGCTCGACGGCTACCTCGCCGCCAAGCGAAAACAATGTGGGTAAACCTAAGCATCAGACGCATCCTACGCCTATGCCACCTCTTTGGGTGGGCGGTTAGATTCGAGTCCAATCCACCAACTACCGCTGTCTTGCCACTTGGCATACCCGTCTAATCTGGCGAGTTGTGTTGACGCCCTGCCGGCCAGATTGACACCCACATCGAATTCGAGTGCCAGGCGGTCCTTGTAGTCGGTCACGGACACCGGACCGTCGGCCAGCCACTGTTTCGAGTAGTCGGCCAACTCCTTCGGGCTGGGCTTCCGCTGTGCCGCATTGGCCACCGTCTTGTTGGTTTCCACGTCGGGGCGCACGTCGGGGGCCAACTCGAAGAACTGGCCCACCCACCGGATTGTGAAGTCCTCGATTGGCGGATAGTTGCGAAGGGTGGTGCGGACCACGAAGCAGTCGTCTTCGGTTTTGTGCGGTGTCAGCGTGATTCCGGCGTCGTAGTCGCGGGCCAGAACGCCACTGCCGGCCCCCCGGTCGATGTTGGCCCGTTCCCCGGGCCTCCCCTTCGCATCGTGGTGAACAATCACCGCCGCCACGTCCTGCGTTTGCACCACCTCATCGATTCTGCCCAGCACCATTGCCATGGCCGAGGCATCATTCTCCTCAGCACCGCCCAACATCTTGTACAGCGGGTCGTTGGCCACCACTTCGCATTCCTCGGGGAACTCGCATACCTTGGGCTTTCCGCGGAGGTTGGCCACGCTCATTCGGTCACCAATTTCCTCCGGCCGGACGCCCATGGCCCGACACATCCGCCTTGCCCGTCGCCACAAGTGGCACTCCTTGACCTCGTATTGAAGCAGCAGAACCCTACGCGGTTGTGGCGTATACCACTGGAGGAAGTCACGCCCGGTCGCCAGGCAAATGAGCATCTGCAAGACGAAGAAGCTCTTACGGCTTTTGCTCGGCGCCACGATGGTCAGCTTGTCACCGCGGTCGAATAGGCCAACCAGGACCGGGTCGAGCTCGGGCGGATCGTTCTCCAGGTAATGCCGCAAGGACGTGGGCTGTACCGGTTGCTGCGTCGGAGGTTGTATCGTGGCGTCTGGCATCACTGGTCCTTGTCGTTATCTCCATCGCCGGGAAGTGCGTCGTTGTCGGCTTTCTCCAGCTTCTCGCCCACGTCGATGTATACGGCCGCCCACGCGTCTGCTACGCTGGCCGGCATCCCCGGCACCTTCTCCTCACACTCTGTCATGCTGCACACCCCACTTGAAGTTGTTGTAGGTTAGTTGTACCCGGCTGTTCAGCCCGGACCTGGCCCATTTTCCAGCCGCCCGGCATGGTCAACAGAGCCCGGGCTTCGAGCTCGATCGTATCCATCGGCTCGATCGCGTCGGCCTCGCCGTTGGCCGGGGCGTCCGTGTAGAGCACACCGGCGAAATCGGCCGCCGTTTCTGCGGCACCCAAGACGGCTAGTGTGAACCGGCGAAGCTGGGCGAACAGCGGCAAGGCGGGCGTGATCTCGGGGACCCCGCGGCTTTGCCCCGGCCGGTCGCAGGTCCATTTTGACCGGTGATTCCAGGGCCGGGTTGTCGATCAACACCGCGAATCCTTCACCGTCGACGGCCCGGGCCATCCTGAGTGTGCGAAGCTTCTCAGGAAGGCGTACGGCGGCCGACCAGCCGGCGAACTCCCGCTCGATCCGCCGGTCCGTCTCCGGCTTGCCGGTGAGCATCTGCAGTTGCGGGCCCGTGCCGACCACGTCGTTGGCCAGTGTGAGCACGATCCCGCGGGCATAGCTGTTGTTGGCCACTTCGTAACGGGCCCGGTTGCGAAGAACCCGCCGCACTTCCGGGCTGGCCGCCGAGTTGGCACTCATGCCGTCGGCATTGGCCCAGTGCCGGTAGTTGGCGTCGTTGGTCACCGCCGCGTCGTAGCGTGCCCGCAACAGACGCACGGCCTGGCATGCGAGTTGGCTGGCCCGAACAGGCTTCGAGGTGGCGACGATATTCCTAAGCCACGAAAACATACTCACGCCGTCCCTGGCGGAATCAGTTTGGTGATGCGGACGCCCAGTCCCTTGGACCGGACCGCCTGCTTCGAGTTTAGGTACCGGTCGACCGCGATCTGGTCGCGCAGGTTGTGCTGTTTCATACCGCCCGCATCGTCCCGAGCCTCGGCCGGGCCTTCGGCGTTTTGGCGGATGGTGTCTTCCAGGTCGTCGGCCATATTGATACTCCCAAGTAGCGGGAGCGGGACTCGAACCCGCAACATCGAGGTCATGAGCCTCGTGAGCTGCCAATTGCTCCATCCCGCGGTGCGACCGGACCGGGCGAGGCCAAACAAGAAAGCCGTGCAGGTGTGCAGCCCTGCACGGCTTTGGCTTGCTTGGCACGCCCGGTGGTGATCGGCCACCGGGTTACCCGGTCCGGTTGTCTTGCCGCGTTGTAGCTGCAAAGTGCGCTTACCGGAAGGGCCATTTTCTGTCCCTGCGATTGGCACGGCGGTCCAGCCTATCGCTTATCCCGCCGCATGTCCGATAGCCTGACCCGCGTCCGCCGTGCGACCGGTTTCACATCCGTGCCGAACAGCACGGCGCCCTGAATCGACGCCGCCACCGCACTGCCAACCAAACAGTCCAGCCAGTGGTTGTCAACGGCCGAGGGCCGCAGCTTCCATTCGTCGACCGTTCGCCCACGGCCTTGGGTCTTCACTCGGTACTCGGCCGTGATGTGCTCGGCAAACAGTCGGTGTTGATCCGGCTTGCTGCCGAACAGCGACAAGCAGCCCTTGTCGCCCGGACGGATCACGGTGCAGGGCATGATCCCCGAGATCTTTTTGCCCGGGCCGGACAGGCCAAGCACGGCACCGGCCAAAATACTCTCACGGGTTGCACACTGCGACAACGATCTTGCCGATTCGTCGGTCTGCGGGTCATCAAGGACCACCAGCGACGGGCGCAGCGATCGGCCGTCTGGCGTCTTGCTCTTCATCCCGCGGATCCGGCCGGTAATGCCGGCGACTTTGATGATCGCACCGGACGCCTTGCTCTCGGGGATCGTCGGCAGCACAATCTCGCGTGCCGTCCAGCCGATGTGGGTCCGCGGGCCCTGATAGAGCTGTCCACTGCAGCGGTTGGCAATCCCGTCCAGTGCCTGGATCGGGAAGCAGACTTCCGGGAAATCTTCCAGCAACAGTTCGTTGCTGTCCAGTTCGGTCCGGATCTTTCCCACATCGACCAGCTTGCCACCGACGGTGCTCAGAACCCGGGCCGCCTCGTCCGGGGATAGCCCCTTCGGGTTCAGCGGGCTGCCTTGCCGTGCTTGATCGTCAGTTCCGTCCATCGCGCGCTACCTCACCGGACCGACGTTCCGCCTTCTGTCCGGTGAATTGCTCGAACCGCTGCACGATGACGTCGCAGTAGGGCGGGTCCAACTCCATCAAGAATGCTCGGCGGCCGGTTTGCTCGCAGGCGATCAGCGTCGAGCCACTGCCGCCGAACAGGTCCAAAACGTTCTCGCCAGCGCGGGAAGAACACTGGATTGCCCGGACGGCAAGTTCGACCGGTTTCTCGGTCAAATGAATCATCTTGTTGGGATTGACCTTCTTGACCTGCCACAGGTCGGTCGCGTTGTTGGGCCCGAAGAAGTGGTGACCGGCCCCTTCTCTCCAACCATAGAATGCAAGCTCGAACGCGCCCATGAAATCCTTCCGGGAAATGACCGGATGCGATTTGTCCCAGCAGATGCCTTGGCTGGTGCTGCAGGCGAGAGAATCGTCCGCAGTTCGGCCGCCTTGTCCGGCTCGTTGGCCGCGTAGTAGGTGGCCACCTTGCGGGCCACGTCGGCCAGCTTGCCGACCATGGCCTCGTCGCTGCGGACGGCCGTAACAATCTCTTTGACCTTCCACGTTAGCCCGCTGTAGTCGCCTACGGCGTACATCTCGTAGGCCTCGGCGAACCAGTCCATGCCCCAGCGGGTCATCAGCTTGGCCAGTTCGATGGCGTGTTTGCGACGCTTCTCGCGACGGTTGTAGAGCCAGAGCACCAGCACGGTGGCCAGCAGGGCGGCCACGCCGATGATCACGTACTGCCAGACGATGGGAATCGATGAAAGCATGATTGACTATCCCTTTTGAGCGGAGAAGTAAACGACAAAACCAAGAATGACGCAGCCGAGCATGATCAACCCGCCGACCAGCGGGTTCACCCCGGCAGGTACCGGCTCCTGGATCGGCGACAGCACCTCGACAACCGCCGGGGGCAGTTCCGTGTTACGGATCACCTGATCGATCTTCCGGTCGATCGAATCGAGCTTGGAGCCGATCGTCGGGTCTGGACGGACAATGACCGGCTGTGCCGGCGCCGGCGTGGGAACCGACTGGGGTCGTCGGCAGATCGGCAGAATCCCCAACGGGCCGGTCGGTGTGGTAGCGTTGGACGGCGGTTGGGATGCGACCGGCTTCTGTGCTTGGACGAGTGAGCCTTGCGGAACGGCACGGTCGAGCACCACGTGCAGCCGGCCCGGTTGGACCGCCATCACGCGGGCCTGGTATCGCTTGCCGGTGGCCAGCCAGACGAAGACCTGCCTGGCACTGCGGATGCCGCCGCCGTTGCCCGCGCTGGTCTGCGCGACCTCGATCTGATCGACCGGACCGTGATGCATCACATTGCCGCCGAAATCCAGTACCAGGCAGTTCTGTTTGCCCGGATGCAGGCGGAATCCACGACCACAGATCTGGTAGAAAAGTCCCGGCGACATCGTCGGGCGTACGATCGCCACGCAGTCGATGTTCGGCGCGTCGAATCCGGTGGTCAGCACATTAACGTTGACGAGATACCTCAGCGGTTTCCGCGGAAACAGGTCCGGTGACGGATCGCCTCGGAAGCGGGCTAGCGTCTCTTCGCGCTCGTCGGCAATGAACTCGCCGCCGCGGACGTGCAGGCTTCGCGTGTCGGCCTTCTCGATCCCGGCCTTGGTGAACAGCGGACAGAGATAACCGTCGCGGATCAACTCCTTGACGCTCACCTCGTAGCAGACCGCGTTGAGTACGTTCTTGGGCCCGCAGATCAAACCGGACTTCAGCCTGAAGGGCGTGGCCGTCAGGCCGATCGTCCGCACCCTCGGGTTGATCACCTTGGCATCGGTCAGAAACTGCCGGTACATACCCTCACCCGACGGGGGTATGTAGTGGGCTTCATCGACGACAATCAGATCGAATGCTTCGAGCTCGCAGGCTCGACGGTAGACCGACTGGATGCCGGCGACGATGGCGTGATGTTCGGTATCTCGTCGCTTCAGCCCGGCCGAGTACAATCCGATCCGCAGTTCCGGGCAAAGCCTTTGGATCTTGTCGGCGTTCTGTTCGAGCAGCTCTTTGACGTGGGCCAACACGAGCACCCGGCCACTCCATCGCGACACGGCATCCTTGACAATCTGAGCAAGGATCAGACTCTTGCCGCTGGCGGTTGGCCAGCGTGTGCAACCTCCGGCCGATGGCGAAGGCCGGCCGGTCTTCGTCCTTGATCAGGCCCTGCCGCTTCTTGTGGAAGAGTTGCGGGCACTTGCGATAGTCGGCCAACTGGTGGCTGCTGGGGTACTGCTTGGCCTTGTCGTGGTAGACGGAAGCCGGTTCGTGGGTAATGACGGACGTCGGATTGGTGTGTGTGCTGATGTTCATATCTCTCGATTCTTGGCTCGTTGTTAGGCGTGTTTCGTTGGGCCTCTATATAGTTATTAGCCGCTCGACCCTTCAGTTCGCCGGGGTCATGTTCGCCAACCTTTGCCAAACCTTGGCGAAACTCGCCAAGGTTTAGGTCTACATACTCTTGGCCGGCAATCCGCTAGAACCGAGCGGGCCGGGCTGCAGTGGCTCGGCACCAGGAGAAAACACGATGTTTGCCAACAGATACGACAACCAGATCGAACCTTGGAAGGCCCAACTGGTCACGCTGCGGGCGCGCCGCTACGGCCTTGCCGGTCCGGACCTTGATGACGCCCAGCAGGAGATCATGCTGGACGTGATCGCCTTTCGGTATGACGAGTCCCGGTCGAACGGGGCTACGGAAAGGACGGCCCTGACTGCCCTGATCGACCGACGACTGTCGACGCTACGACGATCGAGACGCCGGTACGAAGAGCGGTTTCACTCTTCCACCAACGAACAACCGATAGTTGCGGTCGAGGAGCCTGAGGACGAGCAATCGTTGACAATGGACGTCCGCCGTGCCCTGGAGATGCTGCCGGCCGAGGACCGACAGGTCTGCGAAGCCTTGGCCGATGGCCGGTCCATCCGCGAGATCGCCCAGCAACGAGCGTGTGGCTGGCATACGGTCCGGCGGCAAGTGGCCCGGATCCGGCAGCGGTTCGAGGCCCTCGGCTTGGACGGCTGGCTGAAGGAAGGAGCGTGACCCATGGCCACAGCGATCGGCCTTCCGGCCGCCGAAAACATCGGCCCCACGCTCTGGAAACCGGACCAGGCCGCCCGGGCTTTGGCGATATCGTCGCGGAAGCTGTGGGCAATGACCAACGCTGGGGAGATCCCGTGTGTACGACTGGGCCGGGCAGTGCGGTACGACCCGGCCGACCTGTTGGAGTGGATCGAAGAGCAGAAGGGAAGATGTGGCGGATGAGGGGCCCGGACGGCCGAGACCTGGTCGGATTCTCGCCAATTCAGCCCAGACTGGCGGGTCATCCGTTGACTTCCTCGCAAAGCCATGGATGATGGACACCTGGATACATTATCGTCCCCACCAGAAGGAGAATGCAGCATGGCAACCGTTTTCAAACGCGGCGGAAGGGGCAAGCGAACCGCGCGCTACTACATCGCCTACTTCGATCACACGGGAAAGCGTCAAGTCCGCAGTGCCCGGACGACGGACAAGGCCACGGCCGATCGCATCGCAGCCAAGCTGGAGACCGATGCGGCCCTGCGCCGCGACGGCGTGATCGACGTGCAGTTGGATTCGATCTGCCAGCAAGCCAAGCGGACAATCGAATCCCACTTGGAGGATTTTCAAGCCAAGATGGTCTCGGAGGACCGAGCCGCGCGACACGTTCACTCGACGATCAACAACATCCGGGCGATCGCCGGCTCGGAAGACTTTGTCGTTGCCAGCGACATCACGGCCGACGGCGTGGTCCGCTACGCCGGCAAGCTCCGGCAACGCGGCCGATCGGCCAGGACGGTCCATGCTTACCTGACGGCCATCAAGGGATTCTGCCGCTGGTTGGCCATGCATCACAAGTTGCCACGTGACCCATTGGTCTCAGTCAAGAAGCCCAACCCCAACGCCGACCGGCGGCGGGAACGCCGGATGCTGCTGCATGAAGAATGGAATCAGCTTCACGCGACGACACTGAAGCTCAACGCAGAGCGATATGGCATCTCAGCCACCGAGCGGGTGCTGCTGTACGCCACGGCGATTCAGACGGGCCTGCGGTCGGCCGAACTCCGCAGCCTCACTCGAGGGCGGTTCTTCCTCGACGTAACGCCGCCCTACATCACGTGCAAGGCTGGAGTGACCAAGAACCGTGAAGATGCTCGCCAGTACATCCAATCCGAGTTGGCCCGCAGACTCAAGCAGCATGTCGGCGCCAACGGCGTTCGCAACGTCTTTCACATGCCCGACAACTCCGACGTCGCGCCGATGCTCCGAGCCGACTTGGCCGACGCCCGGAAAGCTTGGCTCGACGATGCCCGCAAGGCGTCCAAGGAACGGACTCGACGTGAAGAGAGCGATTTCCTATTAGAGGCCAATTTCGAGGGCGAGGTCCTGGACTTCCACGCGTTGCGTCACACGTGCGGCGCCTGGCTGGCCATGACCGGTGCTCATCCGAAAACGGTGCAAACCGTGATGCGGCATTCGAGCATCACGCTGACCATGGATACGTACGGGCATCTCTTCCCGGGGCAAGAGGCCGACGCGATCAGTAAGTTGCCGGAGATGCTGGGTGATCCATCAAAGAGCATGCCATCGGTAACATCTGCTCGCATGTGACCTTCAATGTTCTCCTTTTCCTGTCCGCCAGACGGAGTGCCATCCTCTTCGTATGTGCCTCAATGTTCTTCGAGTAGCGGTCCGATTACGGAGCCAAGCCAATACAGAACGCGCTGGAACTTGTCGCGACACTCATCTGTGATTGCCGCCATCGTCATCGATAAATCTCCCCGAGACGGTAGGTCAGCTTGCGGGCCGCTGGCCACGAAACGAATGCGTCGAGAACGCGGACCAACGAGTCCTGGCAGTCTTTGCTTTCGCGCAAAACGTGACGAAACTCAGCCAGGTACCGTTTGACAATCTTCACGATGAGATCCGCTGCCAACGACTCGTGTTGATACCCTCCCTTCTCAGCAGCCAGGACTACTCGCGCGATCATTGGAAAAACGCGTTGGGGAGCAATACTTACGCAGGCCTCCAGGAACTGCACCAAGTGGTGGGCAACGGGCGCAATTCCAACTGGCAGCAGTATGCTGACCACAGGCTCAGCATTCGCCAGGAAGGCGGCGCGTCCCTTGTGTTCGATTGTGGGGGACTGTTCTCCCCGCACGGTTCCTTCCTCGTTGAATGCGCTGCACGTAATGTACAATTCACGGCTGATGCCATCGCATTCCGGCATGGTCCTTCGTTTACGGCTTGTGGCTGCTTCTATTTCATCGTTCTTTGCTAGAGTATTCCCGACCGCTCCTCCAAAGAAGTGCGTTCTACTCCAGAAGCCGCCCCACCGGTGCTACTCGCCGCATTCTTCCGGGAATAGCGATCCTATCGGCCAACCGAAAGCCGCCTTCCCGGGGGTGTCCCTTTTTGAGAACTTCGTCCGTTCTGATCCCGCAATGACTTCGTGATTTGGGTGGGCTGGCATTCCACGTCAGGATACCCCATTTCTTGAAGCTGGGAAGACCTGGCCAAGCAGGCTCCTCGCTCGGACCGCAGGATCGCGTCGCCAAATCCTTGCTCATACCGACGTGGCTCAGCAAGACTGCCTATTCCCCCAAACGCACGACATTCATCACCCGTGCCAGTTTAGGCCCAACGGGCCGACTTTCAACAGAATCCCCTCCCAAAAGCGCAGCGCGCAGCAGTCAGGGTGCGATTCTATGCGAAGCGGTGCGACGGGGTGCGAAAAGAAATGGGCGACTACCTCGGATGGGTGGTCGCCATAAGCCTTTGGCTGGTCGGGGTTTATGCGACGTGGTGCGGCGCAGTGCGAGACTATGCGACGCGTTGCCAAAGTGCCCCTGGAGGACTCGAACCAACCCGAAAGCACGCGGGAGAAACGGCAGTTTCGGAAATCGGTGGTGCAACTGTAGGTGCCGTGAATGCACCACACGCCCCCTTCGTCGCCAATCTGCAAGCGATCGTCGACGCATGGCCCACGCTGGCAGCGGCGACCCGGCGGCGGATTGTGACGATAGTGGAGGCGGCGAGCGGGGGCACGAGGAATCGATCGGATGGACCGGGGTGACCCGCCATGCCTCGCGACGAGACCTTGCCTAGCTTACCAAGACTGCCTGGGGTCCTTCCCCGGGCCCCCGCGCAGGCCCCGGCCAGGTGATTGGGCGGGGTTTTTATATACGGCGGCGGAAATGTGCGGTAAGTAAGTATGGCGCGCACGGAGGTTGCTGCAAAATGGCTGTGCCGGTGAAGCCAAAACGAGATGAGGCGTGGTTGAGTCGAGCCCAAATTGCAGGCGTTTTTGACGTGTCGGTCCAATACTTCGACAGGGTTATTCGACCGTTGGTGGCCAGCAACCACATCCGGCGCCGGAACGGCCGAGTTTGGTTCTACGGCAGGGGCGTGGTCGAGGCCTGGGCTCGAGCTCAAGCTCCCCAACCGTCTACCGTGGAGCCCAGTATCGACGATCTATTACTGACGCATCAGTTGGAAAACTGGGAACCCTGATGGACCAGACCTCTGGTTGTGCAAGGGTTACGTTGCCCGGGCATATTCTGCGTGTCCTGGCGAAAGGCCGGAAGGAATTCCGGCAAGAATCTGGCCCTCGGAACTCCTGGCCTACCAAGGACTTCCAGGCGAATCCGCCTGCCAGGCGAAAATAATCGCAGCGGGTGTATTTACGCCACCCACCAGGAGGGTATAATAAGAGCAGACGGGGGCAAGAACAGCCCGGCCAGGTGCATCACCACCCGACCGGGCCTAACACACCACACCTGCAAAGGAGGTCTGGCATGTCTGATCGAATTCTAGATCAATTGGAGTTGTTTTCAACCGGTCTGTTCGGCAACCCTGACGCGGAAGGCGCCGACACGAAACAGACCGAGGATCTGTTTGGCCCAGCCATCTCCGTCTACACCCGGCAGATGGCGATCGAGGACGGCGTCCTGGTCGATGCGACGATCGGCGATCTGGCTGAGGTCAGCGGGCAGCACTACAAGCACCCGATGGCAATGACCAACGCCGTCTTTGCGCTGATGCAGCGGGCGGTCAACTCTCCCCGCTGGTGCAACGACTTCAAGGGCGTATGGCACGACATTCTGCACATGAGCAAGATGGGCGTCGTCCGACGACTCGATGCCACCGCGCACCTCTTCCGCGTGCTGGTCACCGGCACGGGCCGTCGCAAGTGGCACACGCTCAAGATCGTTTGCCACCCCGGCGACAACGCCGAGCCGGTCATCACCGTGATGTTGCCCGAGGAGGACTGACCGTGCCGAGCATCATCACCCACCTTCGACACGAAGCCCTCGACCGCGGCCTGGACTGGGCCGCGGTCGAGGCCGCCTACCGGGATGAAAAGGCGATCGCCTTCGAGACCCGCCAGCGGCCGAGCGAGATACGGGCCACGGCCTGGCATATCCACACGGCCAGCCGGCCGAAGTGTTGGCCGTTCTGGCGACATGGGTTCGCCGCCCGGTTCGCCAGTCGCTTGGCCCGGGGCGCCGACCACACGATCGTCCCCGGCTACGACGAAATCTCCCAGCAGATCGGCACGGCGTTTCCAGAATACGCCGGCGACGACGGCACCGAGCGGCTATTCGACTTCCTCTTCAGCCCCTACGACAAGATGCCCGGCCGGGAGGAACTCTACCGTCGGGCCATGGACCGAGTCGAATACGAGAGCCAGCACGCCGAGCCCGTTCCCTTTTAGCGTCTACGATTGGAGGTCGGCTGGTGAAGGCAATCACAATCGAACAGCCCTGGGCGTCGGCGATCATGGCCGGTGTGAAGCGGGTCGAGAACCGGACCTGGGCGACCGCGCACCGCGGGCCACTGGCAATCCATGCCGGAAAGACAGTCGATCCTACGGCCGAGGAGAGCCTACGGGCCGCCGGCATCGATCCGGCGCCGTTTCGCAACGCGCCCCGCGGCGCGATTCTGGGAACCGTCGAACTAGTCGATGTGGTGCGCCTCAATGAGCAAAGGACGCTGCCCGGATACGCCGACGATCTGACCGAGGATCCGCTGGCCACCGGGCCGATCTGCTGGGTACTGGCTAGCCCGCGACCTCTGGCCGAGCCGATTCCATATCGAGGACAGCAGGGCTTGTGGAGGTATCGGTAGGACACCCGCAACCCGACGGCAACCACCGCCCTGGGGCTGACGACTGATACAACTTGGAGCAGGCAGCCGGCTGCACGACCCCCGCATATCTTACCCTGCCCCCACCATCCTCAGCCCAATCCGCCCATGCTGGCGGGCCTTTCCGGCAAACGCTTGCAACCCTCTGGTGGGGTGGGTATGCTGGTTCCTAGGGCCGGTGCCGGCAACGGATGGATTCCGACGGCTTAGAGGGAGCAATCAACCCGATGGCGAAGAAGAAACGTGCGACGAATGCCGCCAAAAATGCGAAAAAGAACGGGGCCAATC
>JABMRB010000561.1 GCA_013202865.1 Candidatus Nealsoniibacteriota bacterium
GACGTGGTGGTGATCCGCTACGAGGGACCCCGCGGCGGGCCGGGCATGCAGGAAATGCTGGCCCCGACGACCGCCATCAAGGGCGTGCATCTCGACGACAAGGTGGCACTAATCACCGACGGCCGCTTTTCCGGCGGCACGGCCGGCGCCTGCATCGGCCACATCAGTCCCGAAGCGGCCGCCGCCGGCCCGATCGGACTATTGGAGCCGGGCGATATCATCGAGGTCGACATTCCGGGCCACACGCTTAACGTGCGGCTGAGTGACGAGGAACTGGCCGAGCGGAAGAAGAAGTGGCAGCCCCGCGAGCCGCGATACAAGACGGGCTGTTTGTCGAAGTACGCGGCGTTGGCGACTAGCGCGGATACGGGGGCGGTGTTGAAGTGGTGAGTGAGGAGTGGGGAGTGTTTGGGGCGGGAAGACAACGCCCACGGACTGCGCTCCGTGGGGTCAACTGCCCTCGAGTTGATACCCACAGCGACCCACGATCAGCGACAGATCGGGAATCCCCGTAGGCACCGCCAATTCGGCAAGACGATAAACGGGATCGTCTCCATCGGCGGGCGTCTCTGCGCCGGGCGTTTCCACGTCGAGCGTTTCCACGATCACCTGTGTCCCTTCGGGCAGTCTCACGTCGCCCTCCTGTTTCACCACGCCGTTGCTCACTCGACCACGGTAGATCGCCATTGCTTATCGTCCCTTCACTCCCCATTCCCCACTCCTTACTCCTCACTCTTCACTCCCCACTCCTCACTCGTCCCCCAACACGTACCGCCGAACCAGCAACAGTGCGTGCATCTGGTGCTGCGTGACGTCGATCCGTAGCAGAGGGTCTTCCGGGCCGCTCATGACGCCGCCGATTGCCTTCTTGTCTTTGGGTGGGTTGTCACGGAGGAATTGGTTCGGTGCGGGGCCGCCGACCTGCCACGTCAGCAGGATCGGTACGCCGCTTTCGATCTTCTCGCCGATCGTCTTCTGCGCCTCCTTGTTGCCGCTTAGCCGGGCGATCTCCCAGGCGGAAGCCAGGCCCTCGTAGGCGTGGGACGCGTTGTACTTCGGTGTGTCGCTCAAGCGGCCGGCCTTCCAGAGCGCCATCTCGATCGCTCGATCGGCACACTGCTCGCTGCCTTTGCAGCCGGTCTTGTAGATCTCCAGCATGGCCATCGAACCCCATTGGTAGAACTGCACAGCCGTTTCCTTCTTAGGATCATCCTTGAGCGACTTGACGAAATAGGCCCGGTACATCGCGTCGGCCGACTCGACCAGGATCGGCTCCAGGTCGTCACGGTCGAGGTAGTTTGCCGCCTTGGATAGCGCCAGCAGTGTCTCGCCGTCGTAGAAAGGCGACGGTTCGCTCGTGCCGCGGCCCGTCTTAGCGTCGAATCCGCCGGAGAAAAGCCCCTCCTTCTGCCGTAGCGAGAGCAGGAACCTAATCTGCTCGTCGACGCGCTGCCGATAGCTCGCGGCGTTGGGATGTTCCGGCTCGGCGTGGAGCAATTCGATCAGCGTCAGCGTGACCAGGGCCACGGTGCCTGTGGCACTGGCCGGTCGACCGGGGTAGACGATATACGTGCCGCCGTCGTCGGTCGTTCGCGAAACCTTGTCGAAGAACGCTAGCCCGCGCTCGACGGCCGTGCGGGTATCGTCGCCCGGGGTGTGTTGGTGCATCAGCGCGACCGACCAGAGCGTGCCGGCCTGCCGGACCGCGTTGTCGGTATCCTTAATCTCGCCGGTGACCAGATTCAGTTCGTAGAAGAAATTCCCCTCCGGGCGCTGGATATTGACCAAGAACTGCCGGCCCACGTCGAGCGAGTCGTCGAGCGACTGGGCCGTCATTAGCGAATCGCGCTGCGATTGCGGCAGCGGTTTCGGCCCGTCGGACCCGCAGCCAGGCATTGTGCAGATCAGCGCTGTGCAGATCAGCGCTGTGCAGATCAGCGCCGAGAGGGGGCCGTTCATCCTAAACATTGCGGTTCTTCTCACGTCCATCGGCAGCTCTCCGTAACATTGCGATTGGTGGATTGGTAACGCGAGCCGTTTATGATACGGGCCGCGGAGGCTTGCGCCAACCACGCGCGGTTCACGTTCACCGCGAATGAAGCAGGAGCGGGGCCACGGCACCCATCACAAGAAGTGCCAAGAGAAGAACTGCAAAGACCATCACGATGATCGAGGTGCGGTACTTGATATGTGGTGTCAGGCGGATGATCTCACGGTACTCGGGTGAGAAGACGAACCTTCCTTTCGGGCTGAACAGCAAGTACAGGATGTAGGCGTTGATAATCGTTCCGAATGGAAAACCGAGCAGTCCGATGCCTGAAAGCACGCCGGCAAGACCTCGTACCGAACGGTCGAGTCTCCGCAATCCTCGCCCGAGAAGAAAAAGGACCAAAATCAGGCCAAAGTACAGTATGGCAAGCAGAACAACAGCCCCACCCAAGGCTACCGCGCCGTCAGCAATGCCAATAACAGCTCCGAAAGTAATCAAAGCTGTCGCAATGTAGTAGAGTTGCCCAACCGATTGGATCGACGCCTCGTGTTTGAGGTGCTCGTGCCGAATCCGCTCGGCATCGGACAGGTCTTCGGGACGGCGATGAGCCGGTCCGAGTTCTGCGGCGGGAGATGCGTAGGGATTGTCGTCGACGTTCATCTTGGTCCTCTTTGTTGGCGACGGATTGGAAATCCGTCCTACTGCTTCTTCAACAACGCGATCGTCTTCTCGGCGAACCGCTTGCCCAATTCGGCGTAGCCGGGCTTGTCGTAGTGC
>JABMRB010000562.1 GCA_013202865.1 Candidatus Nealsoniibacteriota bacterium
ACCGCCACGGGGTGCGAGTTCCGATCCAAGCGAGTCTCTACATGCGTAGCTGGCGCGTCGGGTGGCAACTCAAGGGGTGGCATCTGTGGCTCGGCAGCGATCTGCTCGTCCCGTGCGCGACGTTCCGGGCTACGTTCGTCAATTTTGGGAGTAGTCATAAGGCGTGGACGTCAATCTTCTCAAGGTTCCATCCGATCCACTTAAACGGCCTCATGCGCTGGCTCCGTGGCGAACTGGTTCCCTCACGGCCCAATTTACAGGATAACTACGGCCCCAGTTCATCCGTTTTGTGTCGATCAAGACTACCGCCCCGCGTTGCCCAACTGCCGGAGCACGTCGCCGATTTGATCGTGGACTTGGCCGTTCTGGCGGATGACCATCGCGCGGCCGGGACGCCAGTAGTAGGCGGAACCTAGGCCGCCGTTGATGTCCCAGGAGGCCGGGGAGATGACCGTCTGGATCAACTCGACGAGATCTTCGCCGGCGTCGTCGTTGACCGGCTGTTGACCACCGCCGCCCATCATGCCGCCGCCCATCATGCCGCCGCGCATCCCACCGCCCATCATGCCGCCACCCATCATACCGCCACGTTGGGCCAGTACGTCGGGGCGGTCGGCCGGGCGGACGACCGAATCGGGCTGCTTCTGCTTGGCTAGCCGGCGATCGATGGCCGCCCGTTTCTTGATCTGCACGGACAGCTTCATCAGCCGGCCGCGGACCTTCGTGGTGAACTCGTCGCGTTGCGAGCTGGCCAGATCGGTGTCTTGACGAAGCTCGTCGAACAACCGCAAAAAGTCCCAAGCCGCCCGCTGGGCCTCGTTGTCGTCGACCCGGGCCCATTTCTGCAGGGCATCGCGAACCGCATCGCGGAGTTCGACGCCGGTGCGCAGCGGGATGACCGGCTGCTGGGCCTCGACCGTTGGGGCCTCAACCGTTGGGGCCTCGACCGTCGGCGGCTGGGCCGCACTGGGATACTCGGCCGCTTGAGTGGGGGGGGCGGCCAGCAGAACCGCCGCTAGACATAGTGTGGACATACTGCGATCTCCTTCTGTTCCCGATTTCCGACATCGGATGCCCTTGCCCGTTAATGATAGTGCTTCTGCGGGGAAAATGCAATGGCCCCCCTCGGCGGCCTCCGCCACGATTACCGGCACTCTCCGCCACGATCATCGGACAACTGCTCTTGAATCGGCCGGCATTTTCCGATAAAAACCCACGCCTTACCTTTTCGCGACCGTTCCGGTCATTTCCCGCGTTTCCTTTCGCCGCAGGGAGTCCCTCCAATGCGAGCTTCTCTTGCGATTGCCGCATTTTGCCTATCTTACGCTGTGTGTGGGTTTGCATCGGGGGATGATGCCACGCTGCCCTACACGGCCTACGTCACGTCCGACGACGTTTACGTCCGCAGCGGACCGGGCCAAAGCTATTATCCGACCGAGAAGCTCAAAGCGGGGCAAGAGGTCGAGGTCTATCGGCACGACCCGGGAGGGTGGTACGCAATTCGCCCGCCGGAGGGGAGCTTTTCTTGGGTCTCCGGCCGGTATCTCAAGCCGGGTGTCGACAATCTGGCCGTGGTGGTCGACGACCGCGTGGCCGCCCGGGTCGGTAGCCGCTTTAGCGACGTCCGCGACGTGGTTCAGGTCCGGCTGCACCAGGCCGAGGTGGTCGAGGTGCTCGAGAAGAAACCGGGCCCCAACGCATCGATCTGGTACAAGATCGCGCCCCCCTCGGGCGAATTCCGCTGGGTCTTCGGCAAGTACGTCAAAGCCGACCGGCCGACCGACGGCGTGCGAAAGACAAGCGCCGCCGAGAGCCTGGCTGCGAGCCCGGCCGAGGCCGATCCGGCAATGGATTACGCTGCGGTTACCCCGGCGGCGAGCGATCCGGCCGACGGTGCCGACGGGCCCTTTCATCGACCGACAGAGCCGCGCGAGATGTCGCCCGAGGAGTATCAGGCGGCGCTAAATCAGATCGATCTGGAGTTGGCCACGATGGTGGTCGAGGAGCCGACCGTCTGGACGTTCGACGCCTTGCGTCACCGGGCCGACGAGTTGCTAGGACAGGCCGAGACGGCCATCGAACGCGGCAAGTCCCAGTCGCTGCTGAACAAGATGGCCCGCTTCGAGGACCTCAAAGGGCGTTACGACACGATCAATCTGGTCCGTCGGCGGACCGACCGGGTGAACAACCGGCTGGCCCGATTCGCTCCGCCGGAGCCGCAGTATGAACGTCGCCCGGAGTCGGACGGCCGGTTCGACGGTGAAGGTCAATTGGCCCGGGTCGACTCGCCGAAACCGGGAGCCCCGCGATACGCGTTGGTCGACCCGCAGGGTAAGGTGCGATGCTACGTCAGTCCGGCGCCGGGCGTACCGTTGCAGCACTACGTCGGCCGTCAGGTGGGAATCAACGGCCCGACCAGTCATATCCCGCAACAAGGCACGCGTCACGTGACGGCCCGGCACATCGACCCGTTGAAGGGTCGGCGTTTCTAAGAGCGAGCCGCGGGGCTTGCCCCCGCGATTTTCTTGCGATTGCGCGCTTTCCCATCTCCCAGCGCCGGGGTCAACCCGGCGACTCGCTGGGGAGTAGTGCGTTTCACGTACCGCACACGAGCGAAACGCCTAGGTTGCCGGACGGGCGGTGACTCGTTAGAGTAGGTTCTACAAGGGCTGTTTGTCGTGACCGAATTCATGCGGTCAAAGCTCTAACAACGGTCTCGGGTATATCCTGGCCAGGGAGGCGAGAGGTGCTTAACGCAAAGATCCGCAATTACAAGTGCTTTGGGGAAGCCGGCGCAGGCTTTGAAGAACTCAAGCCGGTAAACCTCATCATCGGCCGAAACAACTCCGGAAAATCTAGTCTGATCGAACTGGCTGAGTACTTGACACGACCTCGCGACATACGTGCTTTCGCACATTCGGGGAACACAGTACCGGAGGTAGTGGTTACGGCAACGATCACTAGGGCGGAGATCGAGAAGTGGTTTCCGCCACCCCATTCTGGGGAGGATATCCCTGGCAGTGACTGGGAGTCTGGCAGGCATTGGATTGGGAAGACCATTACATTCGCCGTTAAGCCGAGTGGAGAAGGTGGGCTTGTCGAGATAGACCCTCACCCAGAAAATGACGCCCGCATGGACAAGTTTCACAAGATTGCTCTCAAGAAGCGGTCAGCGTTGTTCGGAAGCATTTTCAAGCGGCTAAGATCGGACCGAGATATTGCGTCAGAATCCCATGAGCACTCAGCCGACGTCTCGGAAAATGGAACTGGAGCAACAACAGCGATCCGGCATTTCCTGACGAAAGCAAACCTCCCCAGTCTGCTGGTTGAAGAGACACTGCTCGCTGAGCTGAACAAGATTTCTGAGCCGGATATGAGCTTCACGGATATACAAGTACAGCAACTGGACAACAACGAATGGGAAGTGTATCTCGGCGAAGCAAAGAAGGGGAGAATCCCGCTCTCTCGTTCCGGAAGCGGCCTCAAAACGCTGCTCTTGGTGCTCGTTTTCCTGCATCTTGTCCCAGAACTCATTAACGCCGAGAAGAAGGACTACGTCTTCGGCTTTGAAGAACTGGAGAACAACCTCCATCCGGCCATGCAGCGAAGGCTGTTTCTCTACTTGCGCGAGATCGCTCAAACGCGGGGCTGCATATTCTTCTTGACGACACACTCCAGCGTCGTGATTGATCTTTTCAGTAACGACGACATCGTACAGATAATCCACGTACAGCATGACGGCACCGAGGCAACGGCAACACGCGCAACCACTTACGTCGAACACAAGGGGATCCTTGATGATCTCGACGTGCGAGCAAGTGATCTGTTGCAGTCGAACGGTGTGATTTGGGTGGAAGGGCCCTCAGACCGGTTGTACGTTAATCGATGGATTCAACTATGGTCTGACGGCGAATTGCGGGAAGGCGTTCACTATCAGTGCGTCTTCTACGGGGGCAGACTCTTGGCTCATTTGTCGGCGGAGGACCCCGACATCAATGCTGAAGAGGCGGTGAAGATACTGCGCGTCAATCGAAACGCGATTCTCTTGATAGATAGTGATCGTAGAAAGAAGGGCGCCCATTTGAATGACACGAAGAAGAGGATTATTGGCGAGATTGAGCAGATGCAGGGAATGGCGTGGGTGACCGCTGGGAAAGAGGTTGAGAACTACATCCCAGTGAAAGCACTTGAAGCCTACTCGAATAAGTCGCCAGTTCAACCTATCGAGCAGTACGAGGCAATGGAAGACTACCTGGACGGTTTGAAGGAGGGTGAGGGAAAACGCTATGAACGGAACAAGGTTCTGTTCGCAGAACGTATGGTACCGGCACTGTCGAAACAGGATCTTGAGAGTCTCCCCGACCTCCGCGACAAACTTACGGACACATGTAACCGAATTCGCACGTGGAATGGCCTTCCGGCCAAATAGAGCATGATGTGCCCCGAGATTTCCCAGCGCCGGGGTAAACCCGGCGGCTCGCTGGGTGGTGGGATTGGACGATTGTGACCCCGGTGTATTCACCCGGGGCTAAATGGGAGGATCGATGACCGGGCGAAGGGTGTCGTTCACTGCCGGTACGCTGCTGTTGGAAGGGACGACGCAGCGGGATGATGTGCGGTCGGCCGGCGGCGATTGGGTCTGGGACGCCCGTGTGGGGGCGTGGCGGTGTGATGCGGTCCACTACCGTGCGGCCGTCGAACGGCTGCGGGAGGTGGCCGGGGGATGTGAGGATCGGGTCCCCGCGTGGCGGTCGGTGCGATGGCCGGGTGTGGATATCCACACGCTCCGCGACGAACAGCAGGCGGCCGTGACGGCGTGGTCGCCCACGCGGCAAGGCTGCATCGTGATGCCGACCGGTACCGGCAAGACCGAGGTGGCCCTGCAGATCATGGCCCAAACCCGGGTTTCGACGCTGGTGGTGGCCCCGGTTCGCGACCTGATGTATCAGTGGCATCGCCGCATTCTCGCAGGGCTCGGCTACGACGCCGGTGTGATCGGCGATAACGTCTTCCGCGTGCGACCCGTGTCGGTTACCACGTACGACAGCGCGTGCATCCACATGGCCAAGTTGGGCGACCAGTTCGGGCTGATCATCTTCGACGAGTGCCATCACCTGCCGGGTCCGGTCCGCCAGGACGCCGCCCGGATGTGTGCCGCGCCGATGCGTCTGGGCCTGACCGCCACGCCCGAGCGATCCGACGGTCGCCACGTGGAGCTCGACGCACTGATCGGGCCGGTGGTCTACGAGATGCCGATCTCGGCCGCCCGGGGCCGGACGCTGGCCGATTACGACGTGGTGCGTATCCCCGTGCAACTCTCTGCCGAAGAGCAGGCGCGCTACGACGGCCTTTCCCGGGAGGTCCGCGGCTACGTGATGCGCCGCCGTGAGGAGGATCCTAAGTACGGCTGGGAAGACCTCTGTGCGGAGACCGGCCATGCGCCGGAGGCACGCCGGGCGATGAAGGCGTATTACGCGAAGAAAGCGATCGAAGACCGGGCGGAAGAGAAGCTGCGGGTGTTGGAGGACCTGTTTCGACTGCACGCGCTGGAGCCGTGCATCGTCTTCGTCGGCTCCAACGCCATGGCCCGCGACGTCTCGCGCCGCTTCCTGGTTCCTTGCCTGCTGAGCCACTGCGGCAAGAAGGAGCGGCTGGAGGTGTTGCAGGGGCTGGAAACTGGAACCTATCCGGCGCTGGTGGCTAACCGGGTGTTGGACGAGGGCGTCGACCTGCCGGAGGTGAAGGTGGCGGTGGTCGTCGGCGGCACGGCGTCGAGCCGGCAGGCCAAGCAGCGGCTCGGCCGCGTGTTGCGCCGCAGCGGCAACGCCCGGGCCGTGCTCTATGAAGTCGTCTCGGCGGGCACTACCGAGGAACAACGCTCGCGGCACCGAAGGAAAAGCGATGCTTACCAGGGAACTCGCCATCGCCGAATATGACGCCGGGCGGATCGTCCCCGACCGGCTCACGCGCACGGCGCACGCGCATTACGCCGGCCACGCCGAACGAATGTTGCTGGTCTATCGCCACGGCGTCGGCCGCACGCGGCGGCAGTTGCACCTGGCCGTGAAGTCCGTCTTCGCCGACGAAGACGATTGCCCCTCGCGACGGATCGACGCCTTCTGCAAGCTGCTGGACGACGCGAGCAAGTACGGTCGCGATACGGGCGGCAAGGCGGCGGCTCTGCGGCGGGACGTATTTCATCGAGCGGCCGCGTTGCACCCGTTGGTCCGCAAGGTCGACCGGCTCTTCGAGCACGCCGAGGCGGAGGTTAAGGCCCAAATTGCCTCGGAACTTGGCCGCCCATGGCAGCAGATCAACGACGAACTGTTCGCCGACGTGTTCGAGTTCCAACGGCTGGAGGAGTTCCGCGGTTACCCGGACGGCCCCGCGCTGCTGGCCCGCTACAACGTGGCCCAGGTGCAGGCGGCTTTGTTCGGCGCAGTGTCGATGACCGTCGACGCGACCGACGATTTCAAGACGATTCTGCGTTACGCCAAGCTGGCCCGGATGATGCACACAATCATCCGCACGGGCCCGGGCCGCTACCGGATGCGGTTCGACGGCCCGGCGTCGGTGTTGCGTCGCACGCGGCGATACGGGGCGGCGATGGCTCGATTCCTGCCGGCGCTGATCGCCTGTCGCGGCTGGCGGATGCACGCGGTGGTCCGCACGCGTCGCCGCGGATTCAACGTGCGGCTGAACCTCTCGCCCGAGGACGGTCTGAACAGCCACCTGCCGCCACCGGAGGATTTCGACTCGACGGTCGAGGAGAAATTCGCCGCCAAGTGGGGCACCGAACGGCGCGACGGCTGGCTGCTGGACCGCGAAGGCGAGATCCTGCACAGCCGGCAGAAGGTGTTCGTGCCCGATTTCGTCTTCCGCCACGAGGACGGGCGGACCGTGCTGATGGAGATCGTCGGGTTCTGGACCCCGGAGTATCTCGAAGCGAAGCGGCAGACCCTGCGGACGTTTCGGGAACATCGCATTCTGCTGGCGGTGGCCGAACGCTTGGGCGAGCAGGCGACGGAATTGCCGGGCGAGACGATCACGTACAAGACGGCGCTGCGGATCGCCGACGTGCTGGAGAGGTTGGAGATTTTTGGCTGAGCGGGTAGCCCCGAACTCCCGTCAATCCGGGGATTTCCGACTTCGGTGTTTGACACGGTTGTAGCGAATGACTATGAATGGACGTGTGCCGGCTATCGTTGCTGGCACGGCGGTCTGGTCGAGCCGTGCGAAAACCGCAAATTTCGCCCGTCGGGAGTATCGCGTAAGGAGAACGGGTCATGTCAGCGGATCATAATCACGGACACTGCCACTGCGGTTGCTGCGGGTCCATGGATCGGCGGGATTTCATGGCGAGCGTGGGGCTTTCGGCCCTGGCCGCCCCGAGTTTGACGGGCATGGTCTCGGCGGCGGAGGCCGACCAACCGCCGCCCGGCGCCAAGCCCCGCGTGCTGGCCGCTTTTTTGCATCCGAAGATCGAGCGCTACTGGATGGGCTGGCCCGGCGCGTCGTACGACATCGCCGCCCGCCAGGCCGACTACAAGAAAACCATGGTCGAGGCCGCCGAGAAGCTCGGTGTCGTCCTCCAGGTGGAGGATGAGCCGGTAGCGGACATGGCCGGCGTGGACAAACTGCTGGTCCGGTGCGAGCAGTCGCCGCCCGACGGCGTGATCCTGACCGTAATGGGTCTGCACCCCAATTACTGGCCGCATGCAGAGAAGTTTCTCGCCGGCCGGGGCGAAGTGCCGACCGTCGTCTTTGCGCCGATGGGCGTCGCCTTCACCGGCCACCTTCAGAACACACGCAAAGCCACGAAGTGTTTTGTGGCCTCCACCCAGGATTACGATTGGCTAGCCACGGGCATGCGGATGCTGCGCACGATCTGGGACATGAAGACCACTCGGTTGTGCATCATCAATGGGGACCGGACCTACGATCAGCAGCTCAACGTGATCGGCACCACGCTCCACCACGTCCCGCTGAACCGCTGGACCGACGAACTGGCCAAGCAGGAGGCCACGCCTGAGGTGAAACGGTTGGCCGACGAGTTTGCGAAGACTGCCAAGAGAATCGTCGAGCCGAAGCCACAAGACTTGATC
>JABMRB010000563.1 GCA_013202865.1 Candidatus Nealsoniibacteriota bacterium
AGGAGCACGTGCAGCACATCCTCCGCAAGATCGGCGTCTCCGACCGCACCCAAGCCGCCGTCTGGGCCGTGCGCAAGGAACTCGTTTAGCAGCCCGAGAGGTCGTGACCACAGGCGGCTCGCCTGTGGTCGACCGATGGGCTCGGATTGCAGGCGGGACGCCTACACCACGATCGACTTCAACCGGTGTAGCCGCAGACTCCCGTCCGCGGTGAGTTCACCACCGGCAGCCTCATTTCCTCATCACAGTCGTGCTGCCGGGCACAGGCGTCGCAGAGCCAGCCTTCATCATCCCACGAGCATTCAGTGCAAACGACCGTGGCTGGCTTTCCACAATCGCACAGAATCTGGGGCGGGCGGTTGCGGGCCAAGAGGTTGATCTGATCCTTGCGCATGTTTCCTGCACGTTGCCCGACCACCTTGATTTTCAGTTCGGTGGTCGATCCGAAGTCATACTCGTGGAAGAAGGCGTCGCCCTTTTTTAACCGCTCACCGAGAGAAACATCCATGATGCCCCCTGTGTCGTCCGTCTCCGCAGAGCCAAACGCCTGTTGAAGCGTCTCCCAGAGGTCTCCGGACGCAACCGTCGGCAACGAACCGCCGCGGGTCGGCTTGGGCCGGGGAAACCGAAAGTCGCTCAAGTGCCCACAACACTCCAGCCAGACCTCCCGCAGGAACCCGTCGAGGGCCCCAAATCGCGAGTCGGCGCTAGTTTCCACGTGCAACCAGTAGACCGGGGCATAACGCCCTTCGACGGTCAAATGCAGGATGCGGCGAGCAGTCCGGGGTTTTTCTTCGAGCCCGATTGCCTCGGCGCGGACTCTGCAAGCGTTCAAGTGCCGTGTCATTTGCGCTTTTCCGAGCGTCTGCTCGCAGAATTGACACGTTCCGTCCGATTTTGCACGCGGCATGGTTCACCTCCTTGATGGCCGTAGAGTATTTCTAAGATCACCCACATTTCAGAAGATAGTTGCCCGGGCCGGTCGGGACAACCCCCTCCACGGCCTACCCCGCGGACTTGCCGATGAGCGTTGCTGGCGGCTAAACTACTGATATTGTAAACGTGCCGCTTGCGGCGGCCCCATTTTCCTCCAAGAGAAGTAGAACGCCGTGTCCAAACCCACTGATATCCGCCTCGTCGAAGTCTCCGCCGAGACCGAGCAATTCGCCTATCGCACGCCGATGAAATTCGGTGGCCGGGTGGTTACCGACGTCGTACTGCTGCACGTCAGCGCCACGGTCGAGACCCGCGACGGACGCCGTGGCGAGGGCTTCGGCTCGATGCCGATGGGAAACGTCTGGGCGTGGCCCAGTGCGAACGTCACACCCGACGCGGCGCTGCAGTCCATGATCCGGCTGGGTACGCTCGTCGCCGAGGAGGCCGGCAACTACCCGCAGATCGCCCATCCGTTGGAAATTACGCACGACTTGGGCCAGAGCTACGGCCCGACGGCCGATCGGGTCACCGGCGACGCTGTCCTTGCCGAATCGATGCCCCGGCTGGCGCAACTCGTCGCGGCCAGTCCGACCGAGGCCGCCGTCCACGACGCCTTCGGCAAGGCCCTGGGCCGCAACTCCTACGATCTGCTGGGCCCCGAGTTTGTCTCCCGCGACCTGTCGGGCTATCTGGGCGACGAGTTTGCCGGGGAGTATCTCGATCGGTACACGTCCCGGGCACCCAAGCCGTCGATGCCGCTATATCATCTGGTCGGGGCGCTCGACCCGTTGACCGACGCCGATATCCCGACCCGCATCGACGACGGCCTGCCGGAGACCTTGCCCGAATGGATCGTTGCCGACGGCCTGACTCACCTGAAGATCAAGCTCGCCGGCGACGACCTGGCATGGGACGTCGACCGCGTGGCGTCGGTCGAGCGGGTGGCGGCCGGGGCCCAGGCGGCCCGCGGCTGCGAAGCCTGGTGCTACTCGGCCGATTTCAACGAGAAGTGTGCCAACGTCGACTACGTACTGGAATTCCTTGCCCAAGTCGGCGAGAAGTCGCCCAACGCCTTGCGCCGGCTGCAATACATCGAGCAGCCCACCCACCGCGATCTGCGGGCGAATCCCGAGAACCGGATGCACAAGGCGGCCGCGATCAAGCCGGTGGTGATCGACGAGTCGCTGGTCGATATCGAGAGCCTGCTGCTAAGCCGCGAACTGGGCTACTCGGGCGTGGCGTTGAAGGCCTGCAAGGGGCACGGCGAGGCCCTTCTGATGGGGGCCGCCGCCCAGAAATACGGGATGTTCCTCTGCGTTCAGGATCTGACCTGTCCAGGGGCCTCGTTCCTGCACTCGGCCACGCTCTCGGCCCGAATCCCGACGGTTACCGCCATCGAAGGCAACGCCCGGCAGTATTGTCCGGCAGCCAATCGCGGCTGGACCGAACGATTTCCCTCAATGTTCCGTATTACAGACGGCACCCTGGGCACCGCCGCCTTGGCCGGGCCCGGGTTGGGGTTCTGAAGGTAGTGTATTGTAGGGTGCGTGCAACGCACCCTACCTTCGGTTCGAGTATAATAGACAATGTAGTGATCGCTGCTTCCAACCATCACCCTTTTCAACTGAGAAGTCGTACAGGAATTACTTCCCAATTTGGCTATGAGCAGTGAGCAGTGAGAAGTGAGAAGTGAGAAGTGAGGAGTGAGAGAGCCCAAAGCTCAAAGCTCATAACTCAAAGCTCACTGCTCAAAGCTCAA
>JABMRB010000564.1 GCA_013202865.1 Candidatus Nealsoniibacteriota bacterium
GTGATGGTGGTGCAGCCGGAAAAGAACCGCCGCCGCATGGTGATCCGCGCCGTGGAGAGCTTCGCCGGACTAAAGATCCCGCTGCTGGGCGTTG
Organism: Candidatus Nealsoniibacteriota bacterium; assembly: GCA_013202865.1. GTDB lineage: Bacteria > Planctomycetota > Planctomycetia > Pirellulales > Thermoguttaceae > JABMRB01. The sequence continues at coordinate 95 of JABMRB010000564.1, forward strand.
TCGTCAATCGCGTCGGCTCGCAAGGTGATCGCAGCTACTACGGCGATGGTTGCGACTACACGACGGACTACGGCGGCGAAGACGCGATGGCGGAATGCCCGTCCGAAGATGCACTTGCGGGAACCTGAAAATGGAGACAGGACTCATGCCGCAAGCCGGTCAACTGCGAACTGCCGTCGAGTCGCCCGGCGGCGCCGCGACGCATCCACAGCTCGACCGGCTGTTGCTGAGAATCGTCGACGGCGGACTGGCCGGCTGCATTTTCCTGGTCCCGATGTTGATGGGCGGGCGCCAGGCGCTCGGGCAACTCGTGCTGGTTACGCTCGCCGTTGTGGTGGCGGCGGCGTGGTCCGTGCGGCAATTGCTGCGAACGAAGTTCCTCTGGCGGCGTTGCGGCGCGCTCTGGCTATTGGCCGCCGGCGCGATCCTGCTGATCGTACAGATCGCACCGCTGTCGCCCTCGATGCTCTCGCGGGTGGCGCCTCACACGTCGGAAATCCTCCCCCTGTGGACCGCAGAAACGGGCGATGACGCGTCGATGGGGCTTTGGAACTGCATCTCGCTGACGCCCGGCGAAACCGAGGCGGCGGCGGCCGTCTTCCTGGCCTATTGCCTGCTGTTTCTGGTGACCGTCCAGCGAATCCGCGGCATCGAAGACGTCGAACGCCTGTTGCGATGGATTGCCGTCGCCGTGATGATCATGGCCGGCTTCGGTCTGATCCAACTGCTCTCTAGCAACGGGAAGTTCTTCTGGTTCTACGAGCACCCCTTCACCGACACCTTCGAGGTGGCCAAGGGGAGCTTCACCAACCGAAACCACTTCGCTCATTTCCTGGCCTTGGGAATCGGACCACTCATCTGGTGGCTGCAAGATAATCTGGCCGGCCGCCGTCAAAACGGACACCGCCGCAGCAACGCGATCGGGCAAGAATTTCAGACGCAGCAGCGCTTCTCCGGGCTCTGTTGCCTGGGGATCGGTATCGTCTTGTTTGCCGCCCTGATGTCGCTCTCGCGCGGCGGGACGGCCGCGATACTCCTAGCCGCGGTGATTTGCGTGGCCGTTTGCTGGCGGGCCCGAACGCTCGGCATCCGCGTCGTGCTCGCCTTGGGCGGGGCCGCCGCGATGATCGGGGTCCTGCTAACGATCCATGGGTACGACCGCGTCACCACCCGGATCGACAGCCTCAGCTCCGGGTCGATCGAGCGGATGGACCAGGACTCCGGACGCCGGACCATCTGGAAGACCGTCGCCCGAGCAATTCCCGACTACGCCTTGCTGGGTGCCGGCGTGGGCAGCCATCGCGAGGTCTATCCGCTCTATTTGGAGCAGCCGCTGCAGACCGAATACACCCACGCCGAGAACGGTCCCTTGCAAGTCCTGCTGGAGACGGGCGTGGTGGGACTGACGCTCGTGGCCGTCGGAATCGGGCTCTGCGGGTTCTGGTGCATCGCCGGTCTGCGGCGCTCGGTTGCGAAGCGGGCCCAGGTGTGCATCGGCGCAGTGGCCGCGGGTTTGGCCGTGAGCGTGGCCCATTCCATGGCAGATTTCGTCTGGTACGTACCCGCCTGCATGGCGGTGGTGGCGGTGCTGGCCGGCTGTGCGTGTCGGCTCTATCAATTGGGCAGCGTACGCAAGGACCGGCCGCAGCGGCCGGTGCGGATACCCGGCCTGGTAGCGGCGGCCGCGGTGGTGGTGTTGGCGGCGGTCGGGGTGTGGATGATCGCCGGCCGGGTCGGCCCAACCCTGGCCGAGCCCCATTGGGACCGCTACCGGATCATGGCGATGGCCTCGTCCGAAACGATGGCGGATGAAGAACGGGCAGAAGCGTCGCCTGGCACCGATCGGGTCGACGAAGCGTCGGCCGAGGCCCTGGCACGAATGATCGGCGAGTTGGAACTGGTCGTTCGCCACGACCCCAATCACGCCCGAGCCCACCTGCGATTGGCGGCGGCCTACCTGCGCCGGTTCGACCTGAGACAACAAGTGGCCGAGAACGTCATGCCGCTGTCGCAAATCCGCGACGCAGCCAGTCAGGGACGCGCCGACGCCGATCCGGCCATCCGAAAGCAGACCGAGCAATGGCTCGTCCGCACGATCGGTGAGCAGGGAAACAGCTTGCAGCAGGCGCTGGCGTACACCCGGCGCGGACTGGCATTGTGTCCGCTGCAAGGCGAGGGCTATCTGTACGTTGCCGAGCTGCAATTCCTGGAGGGGCCCGAGGCGGGCGCGGGCAAGAGCGCCTACATCGATCAAGCATTGAAGGTGCGGCCGTTGGACGGCAACGTACTGTTCGAGGCCGGCCGGCAGGCGTGGCTGACCGGTGACTACCGGCAAGGAACCGAATACTGGAAACAAGCGTTCCGCAGCAAGAGATCGTACCAGAAGCAACTGATCGAGATGTGCGTCGGCCGTGTCCCCGTCGATTCCCTGCTAAGAAACTATCAGCCCGACCTGACCGCTGCCGGATTCCTGCACGACGTCTATCGCGGATTCGGCCAGCCCGAATCCGCCGCCGAGCTCGACGCCGCCTACCTGGAAATGTGCCGGGTTTCCCGTCAGCCGCCGGGCAGCCCGGACGCCGCCCGCGTCTGGTGGAGCGCCGAGTTCGACAAGGTCTGCCACTACTACGCCCGCATGGCCGAAGCCCGCCAGCAGGACCTTTCGGTCAAGACGGCCGCCGAGATCTGGATGCGACTCCGCCGCAGCTACTACCTCATGGGCAACCTGGACGCCGCCGTCGCGTGTGCCCGGCGCGCGCTGAAGTGTACGCCGAACAACGATCGGGCACGGGAAACGCTGGGGACGTGCCTGGCCAAACAAGGCAACTACGCCGAGGCCGAGGAGCACCTGACGTGGTGCCTCGACCGCCGGCCCAACGACAAGACACTATTGCAGTTGATCGACTGGGTCGCCGAGCAGCGAATTCGCGGCGACGACGTATCGCTGCGCCCTGACGGAAACACCACGTTGCGCCGTTGATACACAAGGCTTCGTACGATGGCCCTCCGAGGCCGTCGCCGAAAACAGAACACAAACCTTTTCGACGGCCTCGGAGGGCCATCGTACGGCTTTTCAGACAAAGCCCAGTTGATCGCCGAGGAAACCCAACTTGAGCACGGCCGGAAACAACACGCCGCCGCGTCCCGCGGGCGAGTTCAACGTCGTCGATGCGGTTCGGCGGATCCGCCGTCCGCTGCTGTGTACGGCCACGCTGGTGCCGGTCTTCGCGGCCGTCTACTACTTCAGCTTCTGGCTGCGATTTGAAGGCCGGCTCGGCCACGTGCAAATCCGTGAGTTCTCGCTGACCGTCGCCTGGGTCGTGCTGATCAAACTGACCATGTTCGCCTGGTTTCGGATCCACCGAAGCTGGGGCCGCTTCGTCACGTTCTACGACCTGATCGCCCTGGTCCAGGCAACCACCTCCGCGTTGTTGCTGATCGTGCTGATCTACCGATTCTTCCTCACCGAGCCGAGCGTGCCGCGGAGCGTCTTCCTGCTCGATTGGGGTGTGACGATCGTGGCCGTCGGCGGCGTGCGGGCGGCGCTGCGAATACTGCGCGAACGCAACTGGCTCGCCGCGTTCTCCGCCTCCGGCAAGGTGCCCGCGCTGATCGTCGGCGCCGACGACGCGGGTGAGTCGCTGCTGCGGGCGATCGTCCGCAACGAGAAGATGGACTACCGCGTGGTGGGGTTCATCGACGACAACCCGCGCCGCATCGGGACCTGTATCGGCGGCGTGCCCGTGATCGGCACCGTCGAGCAGACCTGCCACCTCGCCGAACGTCACGGCGTGGCCGAGGTGTTGATCGCCACCGGCGAATTACCCGGCCGCCGAATCCGCAAGCTCGTCGACGACGCCCGGCGGCACGGCGTCGCCGTCAAGGTATTGCCCAGCTACGAACAACTGATCAGCGGGCGGATCGCAACCCGGCCGCGGCCCGTTTCGATCCACGACCTGCTGCGCCGCGAGCCGGTGCAGTTGGACCTCGGCGACATCCGCCAATGGATCGACGGCCGCGTGGCGATGGTAACCGGTTCGGCCGGCAGCATCGGCTCGGAAATCTGCCGCCAGTTGCTCCAGTTCTCGCCCAAGCGCCTGGTGCTGGTCGACCGATCCGAGAACGGCCAGTTCTTCCTCGATCGGGAATTGCGGGAGCAGGCCCCCGGCACGGAACTCGACGTCCGCATGGCCGACGTGCTCGACGGCCGGCGGATGCGCCGCGTGCTGGAGGAGTGTCGGCCCGATATCGTCTTCCATGCCGCCGCCTACAAGCACGTCCCGCTGATGGAAGACCATCCCGGCGA
>JABMRB010000565.1 GCA_013202865.1 Candidatus Nealsoniibacteriota bacterium
AACCCGGAAGCCAACACGCCGGTGCCGTACCAGGGCATCAGAAAGGGGATATACGCGTCGTCATACTCGCGGACGTGCCGCTCGATCTTCTCCTGCTGATAGGCGATCATACTGCCGGGGTCGGCGTCGCAATAGCCGCGCGGGATCCGCTCGGGCAATTCGCCGAACAGCCAGTAGTTAGCATCGTAGATGATGTACGGCGCGATGTCGTTGCGGAACTCGAACGCTGCGCGAAGCGTCTCCTCCGCGGCAAGACTACGATCGTGGTATCGCGGCGATGTGATCATTGACAGATCTCCTTTTCAAGTCACCAAGGCAAGCCGCGGGTCTTGCCCCGCGCACTTTCGGCGCAATTCCAACGTCATGCCCCCGCAACACGGGCGCCGGGGCAAGCCCGGCGGCTCGCTTGGTGGTTGCACCCGGCGACAAGCGTCTAGAATAGCAGTAACATCGCCAGACCGCCAGCCATGGGAAATGCAAAGAGGATCGCGATCTTTTGCAAGAGGACGCGGCCGCCGAGAACGCCGGCCATCGTTGCCTTGAACACCAGGTTGGCCATCGCGGCGACGACGATCAGCCGCCAACCGTCGGCCGGATCGAGGGCGGCATCCTTGAACATCCGCGCCGTAGAGAGTGTGATCGCGTCCATGTCGGTCAGACCGGAGAGCCCGGCCACGACGTAAAGGCCTTCGCCGCCAACCGCGCCCTGGTAGTGCCGGGCCGCAGCCAGCGCGAATAGCACCAGGGCATACATCAGACCGAACACGACGGCCGACTTGAGTTGCGTCGGGTTTTCCTGCTCGGGCATCGCGACCGACTGCTCTCTGACGCGGAACCAGACGACTAGCCCCGGGGCCAGCGTCAATCCCATCAGGACCGCGATCGGCAAGGCAACGGCCTTGAGGAAATCGGGAGCCACCACGGCGATTTCGATCAATATGCGGACGTAAACGACCGTCGAGGCGATCATGATCACGATCGCGGCAGTGCGGGCGTTGTTGCGGTCGTCGCGTGCCCGGCGGGAATAGGTCACCGTGGTGGCCGTGCTGGAGATGGCTCCGCCGAGCACGCCGCCGAGCAGGATTCCGGCGTTGCGGCCCAGGAACTTGTAGGCGATGTACCCGCCCAGGCTCATCCCGACGATCAGCACGACCATCAGCCAGGTCTCGTGGGGGTTGAAGACCTTCAGCGGGCCGTACTTCTGATCGGGTAATACCGGCAGCACGATGCAGGTGATCAAGACGAACTGCATGATTGCTTTGAGGTCTTCGTCGCCCAATTTTCGGACGACGCCGTGCAGTTCGGGCTTGAATTGCAGCAGCACGGCCACACCCCCGCCGATGGCCACGGCCACCTCCATCGGCGCGACGACCAGCAATGCCCCCACGGAAAACATCAGGAGCATGGCCACATTGGTCGTGTTGCCCGGGTCGGGGTCGGGCTGGCGAATCTTCTGCAGGTGCGTCAGCACAAGCACCGCCACCACACCCATCAGCCCGGCAGCCATCACCAGTCCGCCCAAGTGGAACTGCCCGGCCAGCACGGCCGAGACGGTACCCAGGACGGTAATCAGCGGGAAGGTCCGCATGCCGGCCATGGTCGAGGCGGCGTGCTCGCGTTGCAAGCCGACGAGCAACCCCAGCAGCAACGAGATTCCCAACTGTTGAAACAGGAGCGTCGAGTCCACGGCGAGGCGTTCCTTGCAGTCGTTACGACCGGCGCGAGCGTTACCATTGCGACGCTCGTCGCCACATAGTCCGGATACGGTACAAGCAAGTCTAGCACGCCCGAGCGTCGAAGTGCATTTGCCATAAGTTGGCGTCAGTGTTAGAATTAGACTGCCTGGAGCACGTCTATCGTCACGCGGCTTGCGAGGAAGCAATGGCCAAGAAACCGAGTAAACCCCCCGGCCCGATCAAGAAACAACCACTCTCGCCGCTGCGCCCCTCTTCACCGTTCAAGCCCGGAACGTGGACCATCGCCGTGACGGTGGCGGTCTTAGTCGCGGTCGGCAGCGGCGTGCTGTTCGGTATGCTCTTCGGCGACGGATTGTCGATGATTGTGCAGCGGCTTTTGGGCCTGTTCTGCGCCGTGGCGGCTACCGTTGCGTTCGTCCTCTTGAGCCGGCACGGCGATTCGGCCGAGGATGCGCTGCACCGCGTGCGGCGCGGGCAACACGCCGACTTCGGCAAGCGGATCCGCAAGGCCCAGGCCGCGCGAACCACGGTCAAGCTGCCCGTGTTGGGCGAAACGAGCATGCGTGCTATCGGTTCGGTGGCCGTCTTCCTGGTGGTTGCCGTTTGGTGGTTCAGTCCGCTGGCGCCGGTGGAGGTCACGGAGCGGTCGGTTGCCGACATGAGCGTTTTGCTGGGCAACCAGATCGCGGCCGTCGTGTTGATCACACCCGACAGCCACACGGTGGGACTCCAGCCGCCGATCCTCCCGACGGAGGCCGGCGAGTTGGCCCGGCAGATCAGCGACAAGGCGGACTCCTATCAGCGTGGCCGCAAGGCGTTGGCTTTGGGCCAGTTCGGCGCGGCCCGCGATCTGTTGGCGGCCGCCAAGAAAAACGGCGACGCGAAGCCGGACGAAATCCTCCTGGCCAGGGCGCATAACGAGATGTACGCGGGCCGGTTTGCCGAGGCGGTCGGGCTCTACGGAGAACTCGTCGTACAGAGGCCGGACGATCCGATGCTGATCTGCCAGGAAGCCGCTGCCTTGATGCAGAATCGGCAGTTCGAGAAGGCCGCCGCTCGGGTGACCGATGCCGAGCGGACCTGCCGCGAGAAGCTCTCCGAAAAAGACCCCGCCATGGCCTATTGCCGCCACCTGCGGGCCACGATGGCGATCGGCCAGGGCAAGGACTATGCCGCGGCGCGCCTGACGTGCTCCGACGCTCTGGTGCTCTTCCGCAACGCCACCAAGGAACAGAAGATACGCGATCCCTTCGAGGCCGCCAGCCTGAACAACCAGGCCGCACTCTACATGCTGCAAGGCAAATATCCGGGCGCCCAGATCTTGTATGGGCAGGCCGGTGAGATCTGGGCCGAGAGCCTTGGCAGGTCGCATCCCTACGTGGCAGTCAACCGGTGCAATCGGGCCATGCAGGCGGTTCTGATGGGCCAATTTGACGACGCCCGAAAGCAGATAGAAGTGGCGACGGCGGTCGGCTCGAAGAACTTGCCTGAGGGGCACCCGTTGCGGGACGTGCTGGCGGGTGCCGAGTTGCTTTGCGACTTGCCGCGGGGCCGAACACCCGAGCAATTGGCCGACGCCCAGAAGCGTGCCGAATCGCTGCTGGGGGCGTCGGAGAAGGCTCTCGGACGCGATCATCCCAACGTGACGGCCATCCGGCGGACGTTGGCGGAGATCTCCATCCGCCAGGCCCGATACGTCAAGGCCGAGAGCTTCTTGCGCCGCGTGCAGACGTTCACGGCAGACTATTGGGGGCCGACGCATCCGTACGTGGCCAGTGTCCATTGCGAGTTGGCGGGGCTGTACGTCCTGCAAGGGCGCTCCGGTGTGCCGGCGGCTTACGACCAGGCGAAAACCGAATGCGGGATTGTGCTCGATATGCTCGAGCCGGTCTTCGGCGAAACGCCTCATCCCCTGACGGTCGCCGCGCGATACTATCAGACACTGGTGCAGATCGATTCCGGCCGAGCCTGGCAAGTCCGATCCGAGTTGGAAAAGGTGCTGGAGATTCGTCGGAACATGCTCGGCGACGAAAAGGGCAAACACCCCGACGTAGCCCGAACCCTCGCCGCGTTGGCCTCGACCTATGCGAGTCCGTCGACGTACGCCGAAGGTGCCAAACAATACAACGACGCAATCAAGATGGCGAAGGAACTGCTCGGCGTGAATTATCCGGAAATCGGGCGGATCGAACATCCGGACACGGCGCGGATGTTCTTCGATCTGGCCCGGGTCTACCGGCCTGGCGGGTCGAAGCAGCGCGACAACGTTCGGAAGTACCTGCTCGAGGCCCAAACCATCCAGGAGAAGTCGTTAGTCGCCTGGCACCCCGACCTGGCCGTCACGCTGGAAGCCCGGGCCGAGTTGCTCGCCGACGACGACCCGGACGAGGCCGCCAAGCTACGGCAGCGCGCCCGGGCGATCCGCGACAAGTATGAAGAGGAAGATCAGTAGCACTTCTTGTTGGGGTGACAGTTAAACTGTCACCCCAGCAACTCATCGCCGGTTCCCCTCGCTGAGCGAGACTAGTTTCGGTTTCAGGGATCGGGCTTCTTCGTCGGAGACGACGCAATACGAGATCACCATGATCTTGTCGCCCACCTGCGCCATCCGGGCGGCCGGGCCGTTGAGCAACATCACGCGAGAGCCGGACGGTTCCTCGATCACGTAGGTAATCAGCCGGGCACCGTTGTTGATATTGACCACCTGGACCTGTTCGCCGGGCAGCAGGTCGGCGGCCTCCATCAGGTCGCGGTCGATGCCGATACTGCCCTCGTACTCCAATTCCGTGCCGGTAACGGTGGCATGGCTGATTTTCGATTTGTACATAACTCGTTGCATAATGATTCTCCCATTGAAGGGGTAGCAGTTGAGCTGTTACCCCACCATGCCAGCGTCCAGCCCGCCCGAACATTCTACTATGACCTCCTCCAATGGATTCTTCAACCGCAAATGGCGAAGGTCTACCCCCTCGCGGAGTGGTGGCGGGGAATCTGGCGGGAGGGCTTTCTGGGACCATGCACGAGGTTGACTTGTTAGCGTTTTGCTACCATAATGGGGTTGGATAGGATGAGTGATCGCGGGAGACGCGAATGAACGTCATTAGTCGGCCGGCCATCCGGGAGGCACAGCAACGATACGCCGACGCCGCCGGCTGGCTGGAGAACTGGTGGCAAGTTGCCAAGCTCGCGCAATGGCAAAGCCTGCATGACGTTCGTGCGACCTACCCCGCCGCGGATCAGGTTGGGCGATGCTTGGTCTTCAACGCCCACGGCAACAGATACCGGTTCATCGTCGGGCTCAGCTACGCGACAGAGGAGCGAGGCGGCACGCTGTTTGTCAAGGCGTTCCTGACCCACGCTGAGTACACCACGGGCCAATGGAAGGGAGATTGCTAGGGATGTCTACTGCGATGACCACGTACCAAGCCCTGCTTCACGAGTACACGCCGCGGCCAATCCGCACGGAAACGGCCTGCAAGAAGGCTCTGCGACAGATCGACGAACTGATGAGCCGTCCCAAGCTGTCGCGGGCCGAAAGCGAGTTGCTGGAAGTTCTCGCCACGCTGGTCGAGCAATACGAGTCGATCGAACACCCCACGCCCGTCAGTCCTCCCGATCAGATGCTGGCCCATCTGATCGAGGCCAAGGAAGTCACCCAGGCCGAAGTTGCGCGAGCGACCGGCATTCCCCGTTCCACGATCAGTGCCGTGCTGGCCGGCCGCCGCCAGATCAGCAAAGCCAACGTTACGAGACTCGCCGCGTATTTTGCCGTTTCTCCCGCGGTGTTTCTTGGGCCGACCAAGACCAGGTGAGGTTTGGGCCTCGCGAATCGTTTTTCGCGCGATTGGGCGTGATATCCTGTTTCTGCTCCCGCCATGGTATCATAGGGTGTCGAATACGTGGCGTTGGGAGAAGTGCCCCGCGTTTGCGATTTCGCAAGATACCTCCAGTACTCCACAGCCACTGAGGTAGGGCACATGATCAGAGCCTGTGCGATCGTCAATATACTGATCGGCGTCCTGGGCGTGCTGGCAGGTGTGCATTTGACGTTGCTGGTGATCGGCTTTGGTGGACCGGGCGCCATTGTGGAAGCCGTCGGCGTCCTCGGTCCGCTGGCCTTGGCCGGCGGATTGCTCGCCTGGTTCGGCGTTTGCCTGTTTCGCTCGAAGAGAGTTTCCAGCAAGACCGTGGCTCTCGTGGGATCAGCGATTGCCCTGACAAGCATCTATTGCGCGGTGATGTTTGCGATACTGTCACCTACACAGAGATCCGTACATCACGAGATCGGTCTGATATTCCTGTTCATCCACATGTGTGTCGTGCTTGGGATCGTCGGGGAATTCGTCTACCTGTGGCGGCAATGGAGACGAGACATCCGAGAGTAGTCATCTTGCTCCGCAAGATGTAGCTGCGTCTCGCGGCGCGAGACGGCTACTCTACCCCTTCCGCCCCAGCATTCGATCCATGGCGTCGGACGTCTGATACACCAACGACTCGGGCCAATGAGGGAAGGGGTTGAAATACTCGAACGTCAGGTAGCCGCGGTAGCCGACCCGGTCGAAGGCCTCGATCACGGCCGGCCAGTCGGTCGTGCCGTCCAGCAGCGGGCGGAACGTGTTGATGCTGAACTCGTTGACCTTCTTCGACGCCTCTTTCAAGTGGACGTTGCGGATCCGTCGGCCCAGCAGCGGAATCCAGTGCTCGGGGAAGTGGTACTGCATGATGTTGCCCGTGTCGAAGTGGACCTGCACCCGGTCCGACTTGAAACTGTCGACGAACTCGTTCATCTCCGACGGGCTATGCAGATAGCCGTTGAGGAAGATGTTCTCGATGTTCAAGTACACATCGGCCTTCTCCGCTACCGGGATCAACTGCCGGACGGCCTCCCGGGCGCGACGGTCGCAGACGTCGTGCGGCACGGGCGGTTCCTCCGGCAGCCAGGGGATATACGACGCCCCGGGCACGACGAGCAAGTTGGGCGTTTTCAATAGCTGGGCCGCTCGGATCATCTTCACGGCCAGATTCGTCGCCTCCTTGCGGCGTTGCGGGTCGTTGTGCGTGAGCGGATAGGGCCAGAATAGAAACGAACAGAGCCCGCTAATCTCGATGCCGATCTTCCGGGCCATGTCGCCCACCGAGCGGATATGGGCCTCGGAAGCCTCCGGCGAGATGTCGCCTTCCAGGGCGTAGTTCACCTCCACGCCGTCGAACCCGGCCTCTTTGCAGAGCTCGAAACAGGCCCGCAGCGACATCTTGTCGGGATGCGGCAGGGCCCAGAGGTTGATCGATTTCTTCATATCGTAACGCTTGCGGGGCGTTTCCACCGCCGGCTGCTTCTCGGCGGCCGCTTCGCCGCCCAAACCCTGGGCCGCTACAAACGTGCTGCCAAACGTGGCCGTGTAGGCCAGCAACTCGCGACGGCTGAGTCCCTCGGGTTTCTGCTTTCTTGGTGCGGTCATGGGGAAATCTCCTTGGCAGGGGAATGGTTCCGTAACCCTTGGACACGCCCCACGTTCTGGCGAACGTGGCTACGAACCCGTGAATAATCCGGCTTAGGCTTTCTGCTGTCTCATCTTCCCAGATTGTCGAACACCGCCTGCAGTGTTCTGCGGGCAGCCTGCTCTTTCTCGGGATACTTGTGTTGATTGGGTGTAGCTGGATCTTCCCATATTTCTACGACCGGCCGGAGCTGGTTCTTGTTGTTCAGTATGTACTGCTTGTTTCTTATGTGCCTGGCACCCTTGTCCTGAACGTGAATCCATTCTCTCGGGTTGCCAGGGTTCCCGAGGAGCTGAGGAAGGAAGCTGTGCCCGTGGAGTTCTTCCTGGGGCAGGGGTGCGCCGGCTAATGCGCAGAGCGTGGGGAAGAGGTCCGAGAAATCAATTAGGTCATCGCTTGTTGCCCCCTCTTTGATATGCTTTGGCCATCGAACGATCAGCGGAACACGGGTGCCTCTATCGGTCATGGTCCCCTTGCCGCCGGGGATAGTCTTGTCTTCTCCCCACTTGTTTCTTATTCTCCTGTCCGTTCCGTTGTCCGCGAGAAACACCAGAACCGTGTCGTCTGCGATACCCAGTTTGTCCAGTGTTTGCATGATGCGGCCGACGTTCTTATCCAGGTATTTCACCATGTCCGGAAAGAACTTTGGATTGCCTAAGTCGGTTGCCTTCTTCACGGGGTCGTTCTGGTCTTCGCTGTCCGGGGTAGGAACCCAGGGGAAGTGGGGGAGAAGACAAGTGTAGTAGGCAAAGAACGGCTGTTTCTTTGCGGCGTTGGTCTTGATGAAATCGATCAGAAACTCGACGTTAACGTCAGGGCCGTATCTATCCGTTATCTGGCCTGCAATGATTTCGCCGTTTCTGTTGAAGTGCGGGGTATGAAACCGCCGTGTCTTGGAGTTGTCGTCTCTGAATATCTGCCAGCACTGGTATTCGTCGAACCCGAAGTCGTTGATTGTATTGCGCTGATGAAGGAAGGAAAGCTGCCATTTGCCGGCGATGGCCGTCGTATATCCGGCCTGCTTGAGTTGCCGGGCAAAACTTGGCTGATCGATATGTAGATAGGTATTTGCGTGCTTCTTTGTGTCAAAGATAACCTCTTTCAGTCCATTCTTGAACGGATAACGTCCCGATAGCAGGTTTGCACGAGAGGGCGAACAGAGTGGGTTGGAGAAGCAGTGAGTGAACCTCATCCCTTGCGCTGCCAGCTTATCAAGGTTCGGAGTTTTATGGGATTGTCCCCCGTATGATGACAGGCATTCAATGCCCAGATCATCGGCTAGTATTACCACAATATTGGGTTTGCGGCTGTCGGCGATGGGTTCTTTGGCGAAAGCCGAAACAGTGAAGAGCATTGCCAACGTGAGTAGAGCCAGCGTGATTAGAGATTGTGTGCGTATCATCGTCTGTGTCCCTTCTTAGTCTAACGAACAGCATTATGGGCAGAAAAACGCGGGTGGGTGAACGAGGGAAAACGACTGATAGGCATTTGAATCCCCGCGACAAACCTGAGTCTAGCACGACGTGGGTGGGCCTACAACGAGTACTGTTGCGGGCGAGACAGGCCCGGTGTGCCGGGACGAGCCCGGCGGATCGCATTGGGGCGCGGATTGCGCGATTTTCGCCGCCCACCCCTCTTCTGTCGATCCGCCAACGTGCTATGCTTGTGAGCGGAGGAGAATCGACCCATGCCGCCAGCCGTCCGAATGCCGCCCGACGAACCGCCAGACGATCAGGGCAACAAGCCCGCCGGATGGTGGCGGGCCTCCGGCGACGCTGGGCGGGTGCTCTGCCAGTTGTGCCCGCGGGCGTGTTCCGTGAAGCCGGGCGACCGCGGGTTCTGCTTCGTTCGTCAGAACGTCGGCGGGCGGATGGTCTCGACCACGTACGGCCGCAGCACGGGGTTCTGCGTCGACCCGATCGAGAAGAAGCCGCTCAACCAGTTCTATCCAGGCACGGCCGTGCTCTCCTTCGGCACGGCCGGCTGCAACCTCGGCTGCAAGTTCTGCCAGAACTGGTCGATGTCGCGGTCTCGCGACGTCGACGCCGCCTGCGACGTTGCCGACCCGGAGACGATCGCCGCCGCCGCGGTGCAACTAGGCTGCCACAGCGTTGCCTACACCTACAACGATCCGATCGTCTTCGCCGAATACGCCATCGACACGGCCCGGGCGTGCCGTCGCGCCGGCGTGAAGAACGTGGCCGTCACGTCCGGCTACATCACGCCGGAGGCACGCACCGCCTTCTACGCGGACATGGACGCCGCCAACGTCGACCTGAAGGGCTTCAGCGAGGAGTTCTATCGCAATTGGACCGGCGGACACCTCGAACCGGTGCTCGACACGCTACGGTGGATCGCTCGGGAAACGAACGTCTGGCTCGAAATCACCAACCTGATTGTCCCGCAGTTGAACGATTCGCCCGAGCAGATCGAAGCGATGTGCCGCTGGATCGTCGACGAACTGGGCCCGGACGTGCCGCTGCACTTTTCGGCCTTCCATCCCGATTTCAAAGTAACCGACCGCCCGGCGACGTCGCCGCAGACTCTGATCGCTGCCCACGATATCGCCCGGCGGGCCGGTCTGCGATACGTCTACACGGGCAACGTCCGCGACCCCGAGCACCAAGGCACGCGTTGCCCGGGTTGCGAGCAGATCGTGATCCAACGCAGCGGATACGTCTTGGGCGTGTACGGTATTCGCAACGGTCGTTGCCGCCACTGCGATACGCCGATCGCCGGTCGATTCGACGACACACCGGGCAACTGGGGCGGTCGTCGCCAGCCGGTCCGCATCGCCGATTATGCCCGAGCGAAACCACCAAGCAACGCGGCCACTCCAAGCAGCAAGGAACAGAACGTGGAAAGCAAACCCGCATTGACCGATCAACAGGAGACGCAAATCTTTCGGGCGGCCGGGCGCCGCGTGGCGGCCGCGGTCAAGTCCGAGCAGCCCGAGGCCATCGAAGGGGCGTTGGCCGAGATTGCCCAGACGCCGCTCTACGGGGCGTTCGTCAGCCTGAAACGGGGCGGCCAGTTGCGGTCCTGCTGCGGCTACCTGGGTGGGTCGATTCCGATGGCCAAGGCGTTGGATCACGCGGCCGTTCGGGCGGCTAAGGAAGACCCCCGCTTCCCGCCCATCTCCACCTCCGAACTGTCGCAGCTCGACATGGAGGTCTGGCTGCTCTGGGCGCCCGAACCGATCGAGGCCCGGGGCGACGATCGGATCGAGGCGGTGACGATCGGCAAGCACGGCCTGCAAATCGCCCGGGGGGCCGCCCGGGGGTTGTTGCTGCCGGGCGTGGCGGTCGACCACCATCTCGACGCCAAAGGCTTCTTGGAGCAGGTCTGCAAAAAGGCCGGCCTGCCATTGGACGCATGGCGCGACGACGCCACGTCGCTGTCGACCTTCGAGGGCTATGCGATCCGCGGCAAGTTGGACACCGAGATCGACGCCCCGGAAGACGCCCCCGCCTTGCCCGGCGGACCGACCGGCGACGATGTGGCGGCTTTGGCCGAGTTCTGCCGCGGCAACGTCCTCGCGATGCTCAGCGGGGCCACGCCGAATCACTATCTGCCCGGCCGGTTCGACGGCGGCGTCAACGGCCTGGCCTTCTCGGTCGGGGCCGTTGGTAGCGAGCAGTGTGTCGAGTGCAGCAAGCTCTCGGTGCGGCCGCAGATGCCCATGCAGGCCACGTTGTCGAGCCTGGCCCAGGCGACCGCCGGGACGTTGCGGGCGCGAGGTGTCGATGCGAACGCCGCGCAAGCGGCCCCGGTCGCCTTGACCGTTCTGCTCGACCCGGCCATGCATGGCACGGCCGACGGCCCCAAGCTCGAAGGCATCGACCCGCGCCACCGGGCCGTGTTGGTGATCGATCCGGCCCGCTCGGCCTGGGTGTTCGATCCGGCGAAGACGGCCGCGGAACTGTTCGACGAGGCCTTGAGCCAAGGCGGTTTTCGCGACCCGGGCCGCGCCAACGTGGTCAGTTTCGCCGTCGTCTCGACCGAACCACGCAAGACGGTCGCCCACGTGCCCCAACCGCAAGGCGGCCCCGACGTTCGCCCGGCCGCCGTTGCCGGCAGTTTCTATCCGGGCACGGCCGAGGAAGTAGAACGCGCGTTGGATGACCTGTTCCCGGCCGACAAGCCACAGCCCGAGCCATGGCCCGCCGTGATGGTCCCGCACGCTGGCTGGGTCTACTCGGGCAAGCTGGCCGCTGAGGTTTTCAGCCGGGTGACGATCCCCGAGCAGGTGATCGTGTTCTGTCCTAAGCACCGACCGGGCGGGGCCGAGTGGGCCGTGGCGCCACATCGCATCTGGTCGCTGCCGGGTCGGGATGTGGCGTCGGACCCGGATCTGGCCCGACGGCTGGCCGACACGGTGGACGGTCTGGAACTCGACGCCGTGGCCCATCGCCAGGAACACGCCATTGAGGTCCTGTTGCCGATCCTCGCCCGGGTGGCCCCGGAGGCCCGCGTGGTCGGCATCACCATCGGCGACGGCGAGTTGGACGCCCTGTTGCATTTCGGCGAACAGCTTGCTGCCGTACTTCGCGAGATGTCCCCTCGGCCGTTGCTGGTAATCTCCAGCGACATGCACCACTTCGCCGCCGACGCCGAGAACCGCCGTCTCGACCGTCTCGCCCTGGACGCCATGGAGACCCACGACCCGGCCCAACTACTGGAGACAATCCGCAGCCAGCGTATCAGCATGTGCGGCGTCCGCCCGGCCGTCATCGCCATGGAAGCGCTGCGTCATCTCGAAGGCCTCGACCGCCACAAGCAGATCGGCTACACCACCAGCGCCGAAGCCAGCGGCGACACCAGCCGAGTGGTCGGCTACGCGGGCGTGTTGCTGGGGTGAGAGGTGGTCGCGGGTGGCCCAGATGATTCCCCGCGAGGAGGTTGGCCACCTCGTTCGACTTGTTCGGGGAATCGTCTGGGTGACGAAGCCACAAGAGGTCCGTTGGAAACACTGCTCCTCTTGTGACTTCGTCACGCCGACGTTTTTGTGCGCCGTGAAAAGTCGGCGGTTTTCAGCGGGTGAGATTCCCGTCCGGCAACTGGTCGCTCCAGCCGGTAGCAATCGGAGCGGCAGGGGAGGTGACGAACCTGTCGAAGCCTTCGGTGTAGAGGGTCGCCTTGGGCGACTCGGCGA
>JABMRB010000566.1 GCA_013202865.1 Candidatus Nealsoniibacteriota bacterium
AAACTCGGCCTCCCCTTCGACCATATAACCGACCTGTTCGTGCGGATGGCTATGTTCCGGCAGCACGGTATTCGGTTTGAACTCCATAATGGTCAACGTCATTTTCTCCGCCTCCGCCGCGAGGATTGTCGCCCCGGGTTGAGGATGGATGTGGACGCAGTCGTCGCGGTTGAAGATGTATTGGGGCATGGAGGGATCCTGGGGTTCGTCGCCGTGCCGGCGACCGCTAAACGGTGAGAGAAACGAGTGGGGAACGTTGAAAAACGCGCCCTGCGGGTCATATTGTAGCGGGTTATTCGCAATGTGCCACTGCCGACCGCTTGCTTGGGGGGCATTGGTTGGCGACAATAACCCGTATGGTGGAGACCTCGCCGAAAACCGAGAGCGCCGAGCCGGACCGTCACCGATCCAACCGCCAACGCACCACGCCCGCCTACCAGCCGTTGGTGATTGTGCTGGTGGCCGTGTGCGGCGGTGTCGTGGTTGACCGGTTTTGGCCGGTGGCGGTGCTCGGTTGGTGGGGCCTTGCGGTCGGGGCGTGGATCGTGTGGTTGGTGCTGTGGCGCAGCGGGTGCGACCGGGCGGCGGGTGTTGTGCTGCTGGTGGCGATCGCGGCCATGGCCGGCGGGTGGCATCACGACCGGTGGTACTTGTTCCCTCAGGACGACCTGGGACACTTCGCGCGGACCGATGAGCAGCCGACGTGTGTCGAGGTGATCGCCCGCAAGGCGCCGCAGGAGATCCCGCAGCCGGAGAACAATCCGTTGCGGGCGTTCCCGTCGGGCGATCTGACGCGCGTGGAAGTCGAGGTGACCCGCATTCGCGACGGGTCGAAGTGGCGAGCGGCTTCCGGTCGGGCTCGGTTGGACGTCAACGGACAATTGCAATCGGTTCGCCCCGGCGATCGGCTGTTGGTCTTCGCGCGGCTCTCCGCTCCCCGTGGGCCGCAGAACCCGGCCGAGTTCGACTATGCCGAGTACCTTCGCGCCGGACGCACCCGCAGCCGGCTTCGGGCGCAGTTCCCCGAGTGTGTGTCGGTCGCCCGGGCCGGCAGCCGATGGAGCCCGGGGCAACTGATCGAACGGACCCGGGCACACGGCTCGCGCGTGCTGCGGCGGTATCTCGATCCGCGGCGTGCCGACCTGGCTGCGGCCGTCCTGCTGGGTGCGCGAGAACGGTTGGACTCTGAGCGGAAACAGGCGTTCATGGAGACCGGTACCATTCATTTACTGGCCATCTCGGGATTACACGTGGGCATCTTGGCCGGGAGCCTGTTGTGGGTGATGCTTCGAGTGCCGATCCCGCGTGGCCGGGCCATGCTGATCGTGGCCGGGCTGACCGTCTTCTATATGCTGTTGACCGACGCCCGCCCGCCGGTCATTCGGGCGACGATCATGGTGCTGGTGATCTGCTGGTCGATCTACTTGGGGCGTCGTCCGCTGTCGTTCAACACGTTGGCCTTGGCCGCGCTGTTCGTGCTGGCGTTCAACCCGGCCGACCTGTTTCAGACCGGGTCGCAACTCTCCTTCCTGGCCGTGGCCGGGCTGATGTGGTTCGGGCCCGTGTGGATCTACAGGTCAGGGAAACGCGACCCGGTGGATCGGTTAGTCAGAGAGAACCTAACGTGGCCGGCATGGCTGGCATCGGTCATCGGTCGTGGCGTTCGCCGTTTGACGTTGGTCAGCGGCGTTATCTGGCTGTTGACGATGCCGCTGGTGATGGCCCGGTTCCATCTGTTCACGCCGATCGCCGTGCTACTGAACACAGTGCTCTGGGTGCCAATGGTGGCGGCCTTGATGACCGGCTTCGCCACGCTTGTCTTAGGCACGCTGTTGCCGCCGCTGGGCCATGTCTCCGGCTGGTGCTGCAACGAGGCCCTGGGGCTGCTGGACTCGTGTGTTACTTGGGCCGCCGAGCTGCCGTGGAGTCACCGCTGGGTCCCCGGCCCGGCCAACTGGTGGCTGCTGGGATTCTACGGCAGCTTAGGCCTGCTGACGGCCTTTCCGCGGACCCGCCCGCCGCGGCGATGGTGCCTGGGGCTGTTGGCTTGCTGGATCGCCGTCGGGTTTGCGCCCGCGTTGTTCCGGCAAGATGAGGGACGGCTGCGATGCACGTTTCTGTCGGTGGGCCATGGCTCGGCGACCGTGTTGGAATTGCCCTCCGGCAAGACAATGCTCTACGACGCGGGGCAACTCGGCTCGCCGACGGTCGGCACCCGATCGGTCGCGGCGTATTTGTGGTCGCGAGGGATCACGCACGTCGATGCCGTGGTCATCTCGCACGCCGACCTCGACCATTACAACGCCTTGCCGGGTCTGTTCGAGCAGTTCTCCGTCGGCGCGATCTACGTTTCTCCCGTCATGTGGCACGAAGAGAACCCGGCCATGACGGCGCTGCGGCAGTCGATCCGCGAGTTCGAGATCCCGCTACGCGAGATCCACGCGGGCGACCGGCTGCCCGGCGGCGAAGGTTGCGTGATCGAGGTCCTCCATCCCCCGGACCGCGGCATCCTCGGCGGCGACAACGCAAACGCCATCGTGCTGGACGTCCGCTACCTCGACCGCCGCATCCTCCTGCCGGGCGACTTGGACCCGCCGGGGCTGGACGACGTGTTGGCCGAGGAGCCGATCGACTACGACGTCCTGCTCGCTCCGCACCACGGCAGCCGTCGGAGCAATTCGCCGGAGTTGGCCGCCTGGAGTACGCCCGAGTGGGTCGTCGTCAGCGGCGGCAATCGTTACGACCCAGCCACGATCGGCGCCGTCTACAAGGCAACCGGAGCCCAAGTGCTACACACGGCCCAGTGCGGTGCGGTGGAAGTAGTCGTCGACGGTGAGGGGCTGCGAGTGGACGGTTTTCTGGACGATGCGCCGTAGTGTTGCGCGGAAACGGTCTCGGCAAGACCACAAATCGGCACCGGCCGGCCCGGCGGTCAATCCCGGCCGTCTCAACGAGGCAGCCACCCCGCGGAAGCCAAACTGGTCGCCGTGTGAGCGGCCGATCTGCCGCGATCATACCTTTCTGAGGCTAAAAACTCGCCGACTTTGGACATTCGTGAGTGATGAGGTGATAATTCCTTGCAATTTTCGGCTCTTCCGGTTTTAGGTGCAGAACGGTTCAGATCGGCGCAAGCCGCTTGTGCCGCAACGAGTTGCGCAAAAGAACGGCCATAAGAAACCTCTGTGGGGGGGAGGTGGCATACGCCGAAATATGCCAAGAAATCCGGCCTTTGCAGGCTTTCAGCCCGTTGACAACGCCGATTCTTCTGCTCAAGCTAGCAGTAGTCGCCGGGGGGTGGTCCCCGGCCGGTCACGCTGGCTCGCAAGTTTCCGGGGTTTTTGCACCTAGAAACGGAAGAGCCCAATTTTCCCAGTCTTGGCTATACTCACGCTTGTGGCGTCTGGGTTACTCGCTTCGGATCCGCCGGGGCTTGAACGGCTACGAACCCTTCAGGCCGTGGCTTGACAAGGAGAAATCTCATGAATCGTCGAATTCGTCAAGTGATGCGTCGGGCGTTGCTGGTCCTCTGTTGTCTCTTGTCGGCGCAGAGCGCGTCTGCTGACACCGTAACGGTCGTGACACACGGTGCCGACTTTTTTTTGCCGGGGGACCTGCTAACGGATATGGGAGACGCGCTATACGACTATTGGGAAGATCAGCCGGGCGGTGCTGTGGAGTACGTTTACCAAAAGTCAACGCTGAAATTAGTTGTTAGAAACGGGGTTCATGGGAATCCCAACAAGATCATCGTGTTCGATTGGTCAGCAGAATCGGATCGAGCCCAGGGAGGCTATGACGAAGCCGCTGGAGATGCGCTTTTTGCCATGCTCGTGGCAAATGATCTCCTGGATTCAGACTACCTCCACTTGATTGGACATAGTCGCGGAACGATTGTTTCCTCGGAGGCAGCGCAGCGAATTGTTCATCATGGATATTCTGTGAATCAATTAACGTTGCTCGATACCGAACCGGGCCCGTCGTCGCTTCGTGTCAACATGGCAGGTCCGGCGCACGCCTGGTATGGGATCGATTTTGTGGACAACTATTACGGGAACGGGAGTTGGAGTGCAGCTGGTACCCTTCAAGGCGAGCCAATTGCCGGTGCCTATGATCGCTATTGGGACACGGATCATAACGGAGTTCACAAGTCGTATACGAAGACGATCGAGAATTCGAACCCGACAGACGGCTTTTACTGGCGAGTGAATGACCAAGAAAGACCAACTGCCACGGGTTTGCCCACGCCCGTTACCCCGCCCCCAGACGTTGTGAACGGTGATTTTCAATACGGTCTAGTGGTAGGGGCGACCACGGCGCGTCGGTGGATACCGGGTTGGTATGAGCACGGCGGTGGGGGACGGGGCCACGTGGACGATGATCCTGGACCCAATTACTGTCTAGAACTTGATTGGGAAGACGAGCATAAGAAGCACAATTGGCTTTATGCTCCGGAGGATATAGTGCAACTCGTGTTCCTTTTGACGGTCACTGACCCATCATTTAATGACGTTTTCACAATTGAACTAATGCGACAAGACGGATTGGTTCGCGAGTTCATTGGCCCCGACCTTATCC
>JABMRB010000567.1 GCA_013202865.1 Candidatus Nealsoniibacteriota bacterium
GGGACATTTTTTTCCGAACGGGCCATACGTTCGCCAGAACGTGGGTGCGCCAGAGGATGGGTGCGTCAGAGAGTTTCGACCACGTTCTGGCGAACGTAGCTACTCGGTTGCGCCGGGGTGAACCCGGCGGCTCGCTGCTCAGACCTGTTTTCGCGATAAGGCGATGCGGCGGCGGTCGAAATCGACTTCCAATACTTTGACGCGAACGACGTCGCCGACGGAGACCACTTCGCTGGGGTCTTTGATGAACTTGTTCGCCAACTGCGAGACATGGATCAGCCCGTCCTGGTGAACGCCGACGTCGACGAACGCTCCGAAGTGCGTGACGTTGGTGACCGCGCCTTCGAGGATCATGCCCTCTCGCAGATCTTCCAGCTCATCAACGCCCTCGGTGAACGTGGCCACCTTGAACTCGCTGCGCGGGTCGCGCCCCGGCTTGGCCAACTCGGCCAGAATGTCCCGGATGGTGGGCAACCCCGCCCGGTCGTCGACGAAGTCACCGGGGTTCAACTTGTCGGCCAAGGTGCCGTTGCCCACTAGTTGTTTCGTTGCCACGTTCAAGTGGGCCGCCATGCGCTTGACGATGTAGTAGCTCTCCGGATGCACGGCCGAATTGTCGAGCGCCTGCTGCCCGTCGCGGATTCGCAGAAAACCCGCGGCCTGCTCGAAAGCCTTCCGGCCCAGCTTGGGCACCTGGCAAAGCTGTTTGCGGCTTTCAAACGGGCCATTCGCGTCGCGGTGCTCGACGATCCGCTGTGCCAACTTAGGACCGATACCCGCCACGTGCGAAAGCAGCGGCGCGCTGGCCATGTTCACGTCCACTCCGACCGAATTCACACACGATTGCACTTCCCAATCCAGGCACTCTCGTAGCCGTGTCTGATTCACGTCGTGCTGATATTGGCCGACGCCGATCGATTTCGGATCGATCTTCACCAGTTCGGCCAGCGGATCCTGCAATCGATGGGCAATGCTGATGGCGCCGCGAATCGTGACGTCCAGGTCGGGATACTCCCGGACGGCAAGTTCGCTGGCCGAATAGATCGATGCTCCCGACTCGCTGACCACAACCTTAGTGAGATCCAAACCGGCGGTGCGCAACAGGGACGTCACGAACGCATCCGTTTCCCGCGACGCGGTGCCATTGCCGATGGCAATCAGCCGGGCATCGAATTTGGCGATCAATGCCTTGAGCGTTTCGCCGGCGCCCTCGAGGTCGCTTTTGGGCGGCGTGGGATAGATCGTCGCGTGGGCCAGCGATTTACCGGTGCCGTCCACAACGGCCACTTTGCATCCGGTGCGAAAACCCGGATCGATGCCGATCGTCACGTGCGGCCCGGCCGGCGGAGCGAGGAGCAGTTCGCGGAGGTTCTTGGCGAACACCGCAATCGCTTCCTCGTCGGCCTTCTCTTTGAGTTCCTGCAAGGTAGCCGATTCGGTTGCCGACAGGAGCAAGCGGGCGTGGCAGTCGTGGACCGTATCGAGCAGGTCCTTGTAGAATTCGAATCGCGGATTATGGATCCATTGCCCGGTGAGCTTGCGCAGCACGTAGTCATCGTTGAGCTTCACGCCGATTCGCAACACGCCTTCCGCCTCACCCCGCTTCATTGCCAACAGCCGATGGGACGGCAGGCGTTTGATCGACTCGATATGGTCGAAATACATCGTGAACTTGCTGGCCGGGTCGTTCTTGCCGCGCCGCACTTGCGCGGCGATCTGACCGAACTCGGCGGCTTGCTTATGGAGCCAACTGCGAATCGTCACGTCCATCGACCATTGCTCGGCCACAATATCGCACGCGCCCTGCAAGGCGGCCTCTTCGTCGGGAACCTCTTTCTCGGCCGACACGTAGGGCCGCAGGACGTCGCTTCTCGACTGGTGGAGTTGCTCTTGGCGGATGAGGACGTCGGCCAACGGCTGCAACCCCCGCTCGCGGGCGATCGTGGCCCTGGTTCGCCGCTTGGGCTTGAACGGCAGGTAGAGGTTCTCCAACTCTTTCTTATCCTCACACGCCTCGATCTGCCCACGCAACGCGCCGGTCAACTGGCCCTGTTGGTCGATTGTTTTGAGGATCGTCGCCTTGCGTTGGGCCAGTTTCCGAGCCCCGTTGAGCGTCTCTTCGATGGCCCGCAGCACCACTTCCGTCAGACCGTTGGTCGCCTCTTTACGATAACGCGCGATGAACGGGAGCGTATTGCCGGCATCGAGCAACTCGACGGTCGCGCGAACTTGCTTGTCGGCGACCCCCAAAGATGCCGCGATGCTTGCGATAGTCTGCTCCAGATCGAAGCAGTTGAAGGATTTGTCGTCCATGGCTATTCGGGCCAGTTGTCGTCGGCCACAGCGCCGCCCAGCATCGTCGCCAGTACGACAACGGCGGTTCCAAGATGAATTGAGTGTCTTCTACCCATAGCACCTGTAGTATAACCGGCCGGACACGCACGGGAACCCCCCCTTCCCGCGTTCCCCCGGCAGGCAACGCCGTGGACAATGTTGGTAGCCGGATTCGCAAGAATTCGGACGTTTGCAGCCGACTCTCTGAAGTCTTGCGACTTCAGCTACAACCGAATGACGTTGCCCGCCCATGTTGTGCGATACTGGGCTATCGCAGATTTGCCCGGGCGACGACGAAGTCGACCAGTTCCTGGCATTGGAAGAAACCTTGCCACATGTTGTGTCCCTGGCCGGGCGGGACGATCAGTTGCATCTTGCCGCCGAGCGCCTCGTAGCGTTTCCGCATTTCTCCGGAGTTCGCATCCAGCGGGACGGTCCGGTCGCTGTCGCCGTGGATGGCGAAGAGTTCCACGCCCGCTTTGGCGAGGCCGTCGAGCCGGTCGATCGGATTGTGGTCCGCCAGGCGCGTCGCAAGTTGCTCGGCCGTCATGCCGTAGGCACCGCTCGCCTTGGCCACGCCCGGATAGCTGGTTACGTTGCAGACGGGGTAGATGCCGGCAAAACCGGCCACCTTGTCGGCATTCTCGACGGCCCACGCCAAGGTCATCAGGCCGCCCCGGCTGCGTCCGAGCATCACGGGCTTCGCCGCGAAACCGCGACGGGTGGTCAGCGTCTCGTAGAAGGCCGTGTAGAGTGCCCGGCCGGCCGGACTCCCGTAGGATTCCCCGACGTCGATGCCGGCGATAGCAATGCCGGCCTTTGTGAACCGCTGGAACATCCATTTCTCCGCGTCACCGGGCAGCCCGGGCAACGTCGGTGCATACCAAACCCACGGGATGCGTTGTCCTTCGCTTTTTGCTTCCGGCAGGATCACGAAGGCCGTTCGGCCCTCGACGCGAAAGACCTCACCCGCAAGAGGCAGAGATTTCTGCGGTGCGTCGTCAGCCCGCAGTGTGGCCGCCGGGGCGAGCCAGATGGTGGCAAGCGTGAGGATGATGTGTTTGGTTGTTTTGCTCATTGGGGGTCCTCTTTGGCAGTTGGATTGATGGCTGGTCGGATTCTGACATAGCCTGGGAGTTCTTGCCTCTTCATTGTAGTCGCTCGAACCGTAAACGTGGAGTGGAGCGTGGGGACGGCTCCAAGCCGCGGCAGATGCCAAACCTGCGAAAAGACGCCGCCGACATTCCTGGTTGGTCCAGGTGTCGCAGCTACTGGCTCCACTTGACGCGGCCGGCCTTGAAAGATGATACTGGTGGTACTTCTGGAAGTGATGTAACACGGCTATTCCACTATACTAAGACCCGATGGCGACCCAGTTAGCCAGTAGGAATCAGGAGCATATCGAATGACCGAATACCCTTCACCGGACACTTGGGAACACGCGAACGAGCGACAGGCGCAACGTGCGGCACGGTCGTTCGAGAAACTCAAGAAACGTAACGTGCCCGTCTTCCCCGGCCCATTGTTCGTCGATGACGACGAGGAGGTCGAGATGCAGAGCCCGCAAGACGTGGCGCGACGTACTCTCGTGCTGTGGGCGGTTGCATTGCGGGCGGAGGGTATCCCTCAAGATGAGGCGTTGGCATTGATTGAACAACTTGATCTTTGGGGCAGTGTCAGTCCGGAAGAAAAGCGATTCCTTCAGGATGACGCTCCCGATCCGGAGGAGTCCCAGCAACTCGTATGGAGGCTTGAGAGCATTTGGGTGCTCCTGTGGGCTCTTGGCTATATCGAGGAATTGTCGTGGCCAAGCGATATGTGCGATGTCCCTGCATTGGTCGAAGTTCTCAATCCGCACGAATCAAATTCGGAGTTTGTCACCGGCGCTACACTCCGCAGCACGGCCGAGATCTTGGACGCTCAGGATTTGATCATGCGAATTCAATGGGCAATTCGCGATGCGTATCTCAACCAAGACGGAATGATCCCCGAGAACCTCGATTGGTCGCAAGATGGCGGGATGGTCTCCGTTACCGTGAGCCCGGTCGTGGGTGTCGTCGAGCAGAGACACTACACGCTGAATTGGCTGGTCAACTTGCTCGACCCGAAAGACTGGGATCACGTTGATACGCCAACCTGACGCGAGATTCCGAGTCGCTGCCAATAGTCCCGGGTGCCCCGGATAGATATTGACGTTCGAGAGTGCATCAACATGATCAAACACGCTGCAATACTCCTCTGTCTTGCCTGCCTCGCATCGGTTGGGGTCAACTCCAACTCACACGCCGAACCACCCGGCAATCCGGTCGACCTGGAAGCCCGCTTTCTCGATCCGCCCGACGAAGCCCGGCCTTCGGCCTACTGGCTGTGGCTGGGCGGGCACGTCAATCGGGCGCATGTCGAGCGGGAACTCAAGGCGTTTCACGATGTGGGCGTCCGGGGGCTCTGTATCTTCGATATGGGGGCCCGGGGTGCGGCCGAGGGGATGCCGCCGGCCGGACCGGCGTTTCTGAGTGAGCGGTCGGTTGAGGATATTGCTCATGCCGTGCGAATCGCCGGTCGATTGGGGATCGACGTGCAGTTGTCGGTGGCCAGCAGTTGGGACATGGGCGGGGCCTGGGTCGAGCCGCGGCATGCCAGCATGGGACTGTTTCAGTCGGAGACCACGATCGAAGGGCCTGCTTCGGTCGACCAAGTGTTACCGTTGCCTCCGCTTCCGGCCAAGGCACCGCGACGTGCCGACGGTAAGCCCGTCTTCTGCAAGGACGTGGCCGTGCTGGCAATTCCGGCCGAGCGACGCATGCCGGGTTACGACTTCGTCTTCAAGCTCAATCCGCCTGGGCTGCAAACGCTCGATTACGCCGTGCTGCACAACGCGCCGAGCGACGATGCGAAGCAGTACGGCGACCTCCATCTGTTCACGAAGGATTTTTCCGTCGCGGTCTCCTCGACAACGCCGACCGACGATGCGTTTCGCGAGGTGTTGCGGGCGTCGCTGAAACCGGCCGCCGGGCCGCAACGTTTTGAGATGGACGTAGCGCCGGTCGACGCCCGATACGTTCGTCTTAGGATTCTCAACGGCCACAACGCCCGCTTCGACCGTGTGCAGCTCGGCGAGTTCCAGTTGTTCAACGGCGAAGGGGTCAACGTGGTGGGCTCGCACGCTGCCGACCGCAGCCGCGACGGGGCCGAGTTGCTCGGCTATCCGCCCGCCTTGGGCCGCGATAAGGTCTGGACGGCCGGGAACTTGCACGACGGCAGTACGGTTGGCGCCGGCGGCTGTTGGTGTTCGGCCGGGCCGCCGCCGTTGTGGATCGAAGACCCTGCGAAGATCGTCGATCTGACCGGCCGCGTCGACGCCGATGGCCGGCTGCAATGGAACGCTCCGGCCGGCAAGTGGGTCGTCGTGCGATACGTTTGCACCAACACGGGCGAACGCCTGAAGGTGCCCAGTCCGAACTCCGACGGACTGGCGACCGATCATTTCAGCCGCGAGGCGACCCGAACCTGCTTGAACTACGTGATTGACCGGCTGCGCTCGAAGCTGGGCAATCTCGACGAGACGGCCCTGAAGCAGCTCTACCTGGCCAGCTACGAAGTCCGCGGCGCGATGTGGACTCCCGACATGCTCGAGCAGTTCCGTCGCTACCGGAGTTACGACATGACACGGTATCTGCCGGTGCTGTCCGGCAACGTGGTGCGCGACGACGACGTGACGCAGCGTTTCGTCTACGACTACCGCAAGACGCTGGGCGACTTGTTGGTCGACGCCTATTACCGCGCCGCGGTCGAGACGGCCCATGCGGCGGGACTGGGGATCGAATCGGAATCGGGTGGCCCGGGTCCGCCGATCCATCAGGTGCCGGTCGACGCCCTGAAGGCCCTGGGTGCGATCGACGAGGTCCGCGGCGAGTTCTGGCCGCACCGGCCCGAGGCCGATCGGCTGTGGGTCGTCAAGGAGACGGCCTGTGCGGCCCACACTTACGGCAAACGCCGCGTCCATACGGAAGCGTTCACTAGCATGTACCATTGGGAGGACGGGCCGTTCGAGTTGAAGCCGTCGGCCGATCGGGCGTTTTGCGAGGGGATGAACCACGTCGTCTGGCACACCGGCGCGCACCAGCCACCCGAGTCGGGCCGGCCCGGTTGGGTCTACGGGGCCGGAACGCACCTGAATACGAATCTCGTCTGGTGGAAGCAGTGCAAACCGTTTCTCGACTACTTGGCGCGATGCTCGTTCCTGTTGCAGCAAGGGCACTTCGTCGCCGACGTCTGCTACTACTACGGAGACCAGGGCTTCAACTTCGTGCCGCCCAAACACGTCGATCCGTCGCTCGGCTACGGCCGCGACTATGACGTCGCCAATGCGGAAGTGGTGCTGAACCGGATGAGCGTGCGCGACGGCCGAATCACGTTGCCCGACGGCATGCAGTACGAACTGCTCGTTCTTCCGGAGCGAGAGGACATCAACGTTGCCGTTCTGCGGAAGCTCGAAGAGCTGGTCGACGCCGGGGCAACCGTGGTCGGGCCCAAGCCGACGCGATCGGGCGGGCTGACCGACCATCCGGCCCGGGACCGAGAGGTCAAACAGCTTGCCGACAAGTTGTGGGGAGACTGCGACGGCAAGCGTGTTGTCGAGCATCAATACGGCCGGGGTAAGATCGTGTGGGGCCGGACGCTGCAAGAGATTCTCTTGCAGCGTGGGATGGGGCCCGATTTCCGGTTTGTCGGCGAGCGAGCAGACGCGGATCTGGATTTCATTCATCGTCGCACGGCCGAGGCGGACATCTACTTCGTCCGCAATAAGAAGTTGCGTCGGGAGTCGGTCGACGCCCATTTCCGCGTCTCCGGCAAGGCGCCGGAGTTCTGGCTGCCCGACTCGGGAGAGATCGTCCCGCATCCGGCCTACGAGCCAACGGCCGGGGGCGTTCGCGTTGGATTGCGGTTTGCAGAGGCTGGTTCGCTGTTTGTTGTCTTCCGCAAGCTCGCCAAACGACACGGTCCAACGGCCGGAGTCGCACCAGACAAAGCCCCCGCCGCGGTGCAATTGGCCGGCCCGTGGACGGTTCGTTTTCCCGACGGATGGGGAGCCCCAGACCGGGTGACGTGGACCACGCTGAAATCCTGGACGGACGACGAACGCCAGGGCATCCGCTACTTCTCCGGCACGGCCCGTTACGAGACGGAGTTCGAGATTCCCGGGCCGTGGTTGCAAGGGGGCAACAAGCTATTGCTCGATCTCGGTCGGCTCTGGGCGGTCGGCGAAGTGCGGCTCAACGGCCAGCCCTTGGGCATCGTCTGGAAGCCACCCTATCGCCTGGAACTCGGCAAGGCGGCACGACCGGGCCGCAACCGGCTTGAAGTCGAAGTCGCCAACACGTGGTCGAACCGCCTGGTCGGCGACGCCCGATCGCCGCAAGACGAGCGTTATTGTCGAACCAACATCACCGGCTCCGGCACCCCGCGCAAACCCTGGAAGGACGTGCCGTTGCACGAGTCGGGGCTGCTGGGGCCGGTGAGGCTGATTCGGGCGGTCGAAAGGACGATTCCTCATACAAGCTCGAAGCGCAAACGAGTGGATCATTTATGACGAAATCCACTCGCTTGCGCTTCGAGCTTGTATCTGCATTCCCCTCGAAAGTAGCACTGCCGAACTAAGGAACCCTCGACATGACCAGGATGCAAATCGCAAGCTTCGCCATTCTCACAGCAACCGTGTTCGTGTCCGCTGCGCCGAGTGCTGCGTTCTCCGGCGAGACGCGAGATACGATCACTCAATACGGCGTGACATGGACCTTTGCCGCCGACGTGCCGGCCGGGCGATTCGTTACCGGCGACTGGTGGGTCGTGGGGCCGGTCACGATCCGGAGCGTTACGCCGGTGCCCACGGCAGAGCGTCACGGTTCAGTTGCGAATCCGCCGGCCGGTGACAAGCAGGGCTACGACGCCCGGATCCATGGGTTCGACGCGTCGCTGCGTGTGAAATTCCCGCTGGAACTCGCGCCGGGGCAGTCGCTGGTGAGCACGGCGAGCGTGGACCAGATCGGCCGGAAGACACCCGATACGGTTCGCGGTCAATACTGCCGCGGCCCCTTGCGCACGGCGGTCGTGCTAACGTGCCTGAAGGAAGCTCCACCGGCCGACGCGTTTCGACCGGCCTACGTGGGCACATGGAAGGAGCCGTTCAATGCGTCGCAACTGCGTCGCAACGTCCTGCCGCAACTGAAGGCGCCCGATACAATACCTGACATCAAGCGATACGAGCGGGATCTCGAGCGTATCTGGCTCGACCATCAGCGTCAGTGGGTCAACCGCAAGATGCATCCGCTGGAGAACATGCCCGACTACGGCCGGGAGATTACGAACATCGTCTCGGACGTGGCCCTGCTGGTCCTGCTGGAAGATCCGCGCAACGAGCGTGAGACCTTATTGCTGCGGTACGTGCAGAAGGGCATCGACTATTACGGCGTGACGCAGTCGGACGCCGACCTCTGGATCGCCAACGGCGGCCACAACTCGGGCCGCAAGTGGCCGATCCTCTTCGCCGGGTTCATGCTCGATCACCCGGGCATGATGCACGTCAAGGCCACCTTCCAGGAAGATCAGCAGACCTACCACGGCAAAGGCTTCGGTGGCCGCAAGGCGCTCTGGACCATCTCACCGAACAACCCAAACAGCCGGCACGAGGAAGCGGACCCCAAGACCTGGAAAACCTTCGGCGACACGCGCGGCAACAACGGTCTGAAGGCCGAGGCGTATCGCAAGCTCAACGGCCCCACCTGGGTAGGCCAGGCCCTGGCCGCACGACTGACCGGCATGACCGGCCAATGGAACCACCCAGCCTTCTTCGACTACGTCGACCGCTGGTGGGAGGAGGAAGCCAAGGCGAGCCCTCTTGCTGAAGCGATGTGGGAGACGTATCGCGATACGGCCGACACAATCGGTGCGGAAGTTCAGAAGGATGTGAAATGATCGTCGGCAAGCCGGCGGTGGCCACGGGCCGCTACGGTGCCGAGCCCAGCGGGCGGAAATTGCTGCCGAGCGTGCGGTACCAGGTGGCCAGGCCGGCGAGTTCCTGTTTGGCCCGATCGCTCGGGGCGATGAAACTTACCGGGCGCGGGGCTACCGTCGCGGCGAGTTGCTTGAGGTCGAAGGCCTCCAATAGGCCGAAGCAGAACAGCTCGGGCGTCTGCGAAACCGTCCAATCCTTCTCGATCACCTCTTTGAGCGTGGCCAGCGATTCGTGCAACTCCACGCCGGCGACGGCCTTCTCTTCCAAGCCCGCAGCAATCAGGGTGAACGTCGAAGACCGCGGGCCCACGGCCACGAGCGTCACGGGCGCGCTTTGGTGTTCGGCCGTCGTCCAGCGGGCCACGGCCGCGAGTTGGCTTGCCTGCAACCCCAGGGGCCGATCGCCCACGCCGGCCACCAGCACGGCGAACAGGAACGCCTTCTGCGAGATTTTCGATTCGCCGAAATAGAACGGATCGACGGCAATCACGCGATGGCCCGAGGCCAGGAGCCTTGCTACATGGGCCGCCACGCTTGCCCGGCCGGCGTCGGCTGCCACGATCGCCGTCTTCTTCGATTCAGCGGGGACGAACTCCGTGGCCGGCAAGGTCCAATCGCCGTCCATTTGCAATCGCCAGAAGTTGACCGTTACGTCACCGAGTTTCTCCGTCTCGGTCTTCAACGCCCCCACCTTGAACGGTTTCGCTCGAACGAGCTTGCCGAGCGCCGTCCGCCGGTCGCGCTGCCACTTCACGGCGGCCGTTTTCTCTGCGGGCAATTTCGGCTCGCGCGGCAACTGCTTGCACAAGGCCAGCGCCAGGGTGTGGAAATCCTCGTTTCCCTCGGGCAGTTCGACGGCCAGATCCTTCTCGCTCTTGACTTCTTTCTCCGAGGGAATCTCCTTGCGGTTGAACTTGTCGTCGCCGGCGAAGAAAAAATCGCCCAACGCGCGGTAGAACGCCTGGCGATTGTCGACCTCGTAGTTGTGCGTGCCCGGGTCGTCGTTGACGTGCGTGCGCAGCGCGTCCTGCTTGCCGAAGAGCCGGAACGCGGGCATGGCGGCGGCGGTCAGCGGCTTCATTGCATAGCCCGACTCGAAACAGCAGTCGTCCTTCGAGTTGTACGTCAGCAGCGTCGGCCGGGGTGCCATCATCGCGGTCAGGTGGGTGTAGTCGACCAGCGTGGCCAGATCGTTGGGCGTCTGCTCCGAATCGCCCAGGTCTTTGAAGTGCCGTGCCCGGGTGCGGAAGCTGGAATAGCCGGCCACCGGGTTGGCCAGTTTCACGCGGGTGTCAAGCGAACTGAGGATGATCGTCTGCCACCCGCCGCCGGAAAGCCCGGTCATGGCGACGCGGTCGGGGTCGGTATTTTCGAGGCTCAGCAGCACGTCCAACCCTCGCTTCATGCAGAGATAGAACGGCGCCAGCCCGCTGGTGCCGCACAGGTCGAGTTGGTTCATTCGGGCGTGGTTGTTTCCGCTGCTGCGGAGTTGGCCCATGCCGAGCCACTCGACGTTCAGCGCCAGCATCCCGCGCTTGGCTTGATTGATGCAGCGGAGTTGTTTGGCCGGATACTGCTTCCCCAGGGCCGTATGCCCGTTGACGTTGAGCACGGCGGGCACCCGGCCGGCGAGTTTTTCCGGTTCGTACAACAGCGCGGGGATCCACAGCCCGGGCAAGGCTTCATAGCGGAGCTTCTTAATGCTGTATCCCGGTCCGCCTTCGATGGTGTCGAGCCACTCGACCTTGGTTTTCGCATTGCGCCACTTGGCGGCCCCGCCGCGATAGACGATCTTCTCGAGCACGGCCGCCCGCAGCCGCGCCGCCTCGGCTTCCCACTCGGCCGCCAACTCGACCTTGGGCATCTTAGGCACTTTCTCTTCGCAATACCGCTGCACCTCGGCCAGCGGCAGCACGGGCCCGACGATCTCGCGCTTCAGCAGCGCCGCGATTTGCTGCTGCTCGGCGGCGTGAAGCGAAACGGCGAATGCGAAGACAATCCAGAACGACAGCACGAAACGGAGCACCATAATCAATCTCCTTCATCAAGGCGAGATGGTAAAGCAGATTGTAGGGGGTGTGACACGCATCGCCGCTGATCCTTGCGGTGCGTTGCACGCACCCTACAAACTTCGCAATTCAACATTCCTTGTTCGACATTCGATATTCAAATCACTCAAACCCGCGCGGTACCGGCGGGAGGTCCTTGGTCAGCACGGGCGGCGTTGGCCGGCCGGCCTTGGTGTAATCGAACGGCTTGAAACCCAGTTTCAACGCCGGTGAATCGGGCTTCAGATGGAAATCGTCTTGCTTCGCGTTGACGAAGCCCGGGTCGGCTACGATCGAATGCTTGTCCTGGCCCCGCTTTTGCTGCCACCCGTCGAGCGTCAAACCGCCGGGAAACACGACGGGCTTGCCGCCGGCGCGGAAGTAAAGGTTGCGGTCCATGCGGAAGTTGTCGTCCTTCCAATTGCTGCCCAGCAGCGGGCTGTCGTTGTCCCAGTAGACGATGTTCCGCTCGAAGAAGAACGAAA
>JABMRB010000568.1 GCA_013202865.1 Candidatus Nealsoniibacteriota bacterium
CGGGGGCCGAGCGGAAGGTGACGCTCCGCTACAGTCAACTCCTGCGGAAGGATCACAACCTGACCGATTTTCTCTTCCCGCTGAGCACGGCCAAGTACACGTCGGCCCCGATCGAGACGCTGGATATTCGGGCGACGATCGAAAGCTCGATCGCGATCAAGAACGTCTACAGCCCCACGCACGCGATCGAAGTGAAGCGGCCCGACGACCACCATGCGGTGGTCAGCTACACCAGCAAGAACAAAATCCCCACCAGCGACTTCCGCCTGTTTTGCGGCGTGGACAAGGGCAAGCTCGGTGCCGGCGTGATCAGCTACCGGCCCAAGGAGAATGAAGACGGCTACTTCTTGCTGCTGGCCAGCCCGCAGATCAAGGCCCCCGACGCCGAGCGGCCACGCAAGAGCGTGGTTTGCGTGTTCGACCGTTCCGGCAGCATGAACGGCAAGAAGATCGAACAGGCCCGTGAGGCGCTCAAGTACGTGTTGAACAATCTTCGCAAAGGCGACCTGTTCAACGTGCTGGCCTACGACAGCGAGATCGAGGCCTTCCGCCCGGAAATGCAGCGATACGACGAAGAGACCCGCAAGCAAGCCCTCGGGTTCGTCGAAAGCCTGTACGCGGGCGGATCGACGAACATCGCCGGGGCCAT
Organism: Candidatus Nealsoniibacteriota bacterium; assembly: GCA_013202865.1. Classification (GTDB taxonomy): domain Bacteria; phylum Planctomycetota; class Planctomycetia; order Pirellulales; family Thermoguttaceae; genus JABMRB01. The sequence goes on from JABMRB010000568.1 coordinate 650, forward strand.
GGAGAAGGCGATGGCGATGTTGCAGGACTCGTCGCAGCCGAATTTCATCATCTTCATGACCGACGGGCTGCCCACCGCCGGTGAGACGAACGAGGCCAAGATCGTTGCCGGCACCAAGGGCAACAACAAGGTCCGGGCCCGGGTGATCAGCTTCGGCGTGGGCTACGACGTCAACAGCCGGCTGCTGGACCGGCTTTCCCGGGCGAACTTTGGCCAGAGCGAGTTCGTTCGCCCCGACGAGGACATCGAAGCGCACGTCAGCCGGCTCTACGACAAGATCAGCTCGCCCGTGATGACCGACGTGGCGGTAAAGCTCGAGTTCGACGCCGTGAAGGTCGAGCAGGGCCAGCCGGTCGGGCGGATGTACCCCAAGGAACTGACCGACCTGTTCGAGGGCGAGCAGTTGGTCGTGGTCGGCCGCTACAAGAAGGCGGGTGTGTCTAAGGTCAAGATTTCCGGCAAGGTGGGCAACCGGCAGCAGAAGTTCGATTTCCCCGTCGAACTGGCGGCCAACAGCGGCGACCAGTCGTACGCTTTCGTCGAAAAGCTCTGGGCGATGCGGCGAATCGGCGAGATCATTGATGAGATCGACCTCAAAGGAACCAACGACGAGTTGATCAAGGAGTTGGTCGCGCTGTCGACCAAGCACGGCGTGCTCACGCCGTACACGTCGTTCCTGGCCGACGAGGACGCTCGCCCCGGCGACCTGGCCAGCGCGGAAGCCGGCGCCCGCCGTGCCAGGCCGTTGCTCGATCGGTTGGAAGAGTCGGAGGGCCTCTCGGCGTTTTCCGCCCGGGAGGCGAAGAAGCAACTCATGGAGGCCGCCCGATCCGGCCCGGCCGAGGCCGACGGCGCCGACGACATGTTCGGGGCCCTGAAGCTACGGGATCTCGACGAGGACAAAGACGTGTCGGTTCGTGCGGTGCAGGTGGTCGGCGAGAAAGTCCTCTACAAGCGCGGCAAGGTCTGGTACTCGATCGACATCGTGCAGAAGGACATCGAGAAGCTCGCGGCCGAGGCCAAGGTGGTCAAGCGTTTCAGCGAGGAGTATTTTGACATGGTCGGCAAGGCCAAGCCCGCCGACGCGAAAATGCTCTCGCGGCAGAAGGCCGACGAGGAGTTGATGCTCAAGGTCGACGGCGACGTTTACCACGTGAAGTAGCGCACCGAACCCGTTTGCAACACACCATTTAGCCCACCGTGAATACACGGCGGGGAAGGCGCGTGCGCACTTCTGTCTCGTGTGTATCCCTCTTCTTGGCCTGGGTGTATTCCGTGCTGCCCTCCGGGTGTATTCACCCGGGGCTGAATTGTATTCCGTGCTGCCCCCCGGGTGTATTCACCCGGGGCTAAATAGTGGATTTCCTCAATGCATTTAGC
>JABMRB010000569.1 GCA_013202865.1 Candidatus Nealsoniibacteriota bacterium
CGCCTCGGCGGCCACCAAAACCGGCGACGTGATCACCGGCCAGGCTGGCTCGTCCTCTGGCGAGGCTGGACAAAACTACAACTCATGCTCGACGGCTACCTCGCCGCCAAGCGAAAACAATGTGGGTAAACCTAAGCATCAAACCCACCCTCCCAACCAGTCTGCTCGTTCTCGGCTGCTGAGCCCTTCTCAGGTAAACGAAAGACATCGGGAAACGCCAGATGCCAATGAAAGAACTGGTATTGTCGGCTGAGTCTTTGAACTTCGGCCTTGACATGGACGTTGATACTGTGCGGATTGTACTCAATGCTGCGAAAGCTGCGTTCTGTTGGGCACAACATGCCCAAGTCCGAGTCGTCCTTCTTCCAGACAAACGCGGCACACCAAGTATCCGCGAGCAGCCGAGCATTGAGATAGTCCGCTCCCTTGACCAGCTTCTCGTACATTTCTTGCTTGGCAGCTACGTCTTCGACCGAGTCATCGCTGGCGATATTGATTCGCGAGAGAGTTGCGGGCAGATTGCCCAACTTGAGCGGCGGTGAGAACAAGTAGCCTTGCCCTTGTTCGTAGTCCTTGCGTTCTCGCTTGTTGTCCTTCTTGAGGGCGTTGACTTGTTCCTTGACGTCCCCTTCGATGGGCTTGAACGCATCGTCGGGGATGCCCTTGGCCAGCAACGCGGGTGCCGTGCCCAGCAAGCTGTTGCCGCATTGGATGTGATGGTCAAGAAACGACAGCGGTTTACCCGGCTCGATGGCTTCCATCCAAAGGCTCACCTTGCACAGTTCGACGGCCATCGGGTTAATGTCGACGCCAAACATGCACCGGCCGATGATGTCCCGCAACGCGTGCTGGTAATCATCGGGGCTGGGCTCGGTCTCGCCCGTGCGAACGCGGGCCAGATGGCGGGCCATGCGGTGAGCAGCAGCAATGAGAAAATGGCCGCTGCCGCACGCCGGGTCGCAGACCTTCATGTCGAGGATGGCCTGTTCGGCTTCTTTGCCTTTCTTCCCTTTCAGCCGGTCTTTGACAACCGGGTCGAGGGCGGAATCCAAGAGGCACTGGACCAGGGAATCGGGAGTGTAGTAGGAGCCGGTCGTCTTCCGTTCGTTGCCCGCTGCCGTCGACAGCTCGAACGCCTTCGCTTCCGCATTGATGACCGGGTGTAGTTCAAGCAAGGACTCGTAGACAGAGCCGAGTTCTTCGCTGCCAAGATTTCGGTAGTCGACGATGCGAAGCACCTTGTCTTGCTCGACATAGGCCAGTGCCCGAACGGCCTGGAGCAGGTCGTCATTCGTGATGAGGGCCGGGTCGGACCCTTCGTCTTCTTCAGGCTTGCTCGCCCGCTGCCCTGGACCAAGCAAGTCGGCCGTACTAGAGGACCGCCAAAGAAATGACCCCAGGCCACCAAGCCCCAACTCAGGACGGCCTTCGTTTCGGCTGAGGGCATCGAAGACCAGAGAAAGGGAGTGCCACAGGTCTGCGTGTTTCGAGCCGCGAATCTTGTGGGCCAGTTCCCGCAGTCGACGCGTCGAGTAGTGTGTGTCGTACAGGTCGCAGGCTTCGGCGGACGAATCTGGCGAATGAAGCAGTTCACGATCTTCGGCCACGAAGAGGAACAAAAGCCGATAGACCATGCGAAGCAACTGCCGATAGTAATCGTCCTTGCTCAAGGAACCTGTCCGAAGCTTTTCGCGGAGCTGGTCATTGCGGGGATGGCCGATGAAGCCACGGCCAAGAGCTTCAATGGATTTGGCGACACCAACCCGCAGGTCGTTTAACACCCGCGTGCCCTCGTCGCGGGCGAGCTTGCTCCACTTCTCCAGCCAACAATCGACGGCCCTGTCCGATTCGACGCGGGATTGATGACAAAGCATCCACAAGAGGGCGAAGTCGGCATAGACCTCGCCTTCCATCATTGCTTCGAGGTCGAATTCGACGAAGGCCTGTCGCGAAAGAGAAATGTTGTCTCGAAGTATCCGAAGTTGCAGCCCATTACAGAGAAATGCCCAGAGGTGCTCTTCGCTACGATTGAGGAACTCCTGTACCATCGAGTGAGGACTGGCGGTGGCCGCTCCCCGTGCCCCCTTGGTGCGACGGTCGAGCGGCAGTTTGCACCCAATAAGATGAATGGGCGTGTGATTGTAGAACCGTTCGATAGGGTAGACCCGCTCGTCGATTTCGGGTGCCTTGCCCGTCACCAGCCGCCCGAAATCCAGTTCCTTGAATAGCGGCAAGAGCCAACGGTCATTGGTGACGGAAGTTCCCGTCTCGTCGCTCTCCGGAAGGCTCTCACGGGCCTGCTGGAACGCTTTCCAGAAAGATTTGAGTCTCGCCCACGATTGTGCTATGGCCTCATGTGGCTTACTACTCGGCGGAAGGTGGTACGCATCGGGAGTCGCTCCGTCCACTTCGAGCGACGCGATACGACGCAGAATGTCCGGCGGAAGAATGGCCCCTTCCGTGCGAATCGTCTGGAATTGTTGGTTGCGTTTCGCCATGGAGACGAATCTTTCTCGAATCAGTTTTCGTCGGGTAACAGGATGAAACAGCCCAGGATGTCGACTTCGTCGACCGGTGTGACTGCAATCGTGCCGGTCATCTTGGCGGACTGCCGGATTCGCGTGTGGGCATCTTTGAGGGCTTCGGCTCTCGTCTTGGCGACTTCATTGAGCTTCGGTCGCAGCGTGTCGACACTGCCGATGAAGTGCTGCAATTGCTGGGTTACCAGTGACACAGGCAGATTGCCGCTGGGAACGATATCGAGCAGATTCTTCGAGTCCGCTTCATCGAGCCATTTTGGGTCAGCCTGCGAGCCGGTGAACGCGAGCGTTAGTACCTCTTCAGCCAAGAGCGGAGCGTCGGAACCGCTACGCCGCTTGACCTTGAGGTGGTATCGCAGGCGAACCACCAGCAGCGAGGTCTTTTCCGTGACGCCCTTGGTCTTTGTTACGCCGCAACGTCGGGCGACCGTTCGTTCGCCTTCTGCTTGGACCTCGTCCAAGGCCGTGTCGAGCG
>JABMRB010000570.1 GCA_013202865.1 Candidatus Nealsoniibacteriota bacterium
GACAAGAGCCTCGGTCTGTGGCGGATTGCGGAGCTTCCACAATTTAGCCCCGGGTGAACACACCCGGGGTCGGTGTACCTCCCCGCAGAGCATTCCCGCCGTGTATTCACGGCGGGCTAAATATGAGCGTCAATCTTGCCGATCCGATCCGCTCCGCGTGACCGAGATCTCCTTCAACTGCTGCGCGGCGCGCTCGGCGAACGGGGTGTCGCCGTAGAGTTTCAGCAGGCGGGCGTAGTGTGCGGCGGCCTCCTTGGGCTCGCCGAGCAACTCGCGACACTTGCCGGCCTGCAAGAGCGCGGCAGCCTGCCACGTCGGATACTTGTAGAGCGTCTCCAGGTTCAGATACTCCCGCAACGCCGCCGCATAGTTCTGCTGGTGGAAGTACGTCTCGCCGATCATCCATTGGGCCATCGCGGCCGTCTCGGTCTTTTCGCCCGCGCGCGACCGGATCGCCTTGAGGTACGCGCGACGAGCGGCGTCCATCTCCGCCCGAGCTTGCAGGCACCTGCCCAGCAGATAGTCGGCTTCATGTTGCTGCGCAAAGTTGGGGAAGTTCGCTTCGATCGCAAACGCGATCAGGTAGGCCTCGTTCCATTTCTTCGACTGCGCCAGCACCTGGGCCCGCCGCAAGGGGATCATCGCCAGCCACGCGTCGGTGCGTCCGCGGGTAAGCTGGGCCAGTTGTTCGAGCAGCTTGCCCGCTTCTTCGTATTGGCCGCGACGGTAGGTCACGTCGGCAATCCAGTAGTCGGCAGCCAGCCGTCGCCGGCTGTTGGGAAATCGCTTGGCGAAGGCCTCGAAGGTGCTGCGGACCCGGTCCCAATCCTGGCGGACGACGTAGATCTGGCCTTGCAGGTAGAGCGCGTGTTCACCCGGCTCGGAATCGGGCGCGGCGGCGAGCACTTCGGCGGTCAGCTTGGCCGCCCCGTCGAAGTCCTTGGCGGCAAACGCTCGTTGGGCCAGCCGGTACGTGGCGTCGGCGGCGTAACGGCCCTGCGAATGCTCCTTGCGTACCCGTTCGAACAGCCCGCTCGACTCGGCCGTCTTCCCCAACTCGGCAAGCACCCACGCCCATTCGTAGAGCACGGTTTCGGCTTGGGCGTGCTCGGGATATTCCTTATCCAAACGCGCGTACAACTCGGCGGCGCGGTCGTCCTGCTGGAGCTTGTCGCGGAGCCGGGCGGCCGCCAGCAGGGCATCAGGATGTTGCTTCGCGCCGGCGTACTTATCGACCACCAGATCGTACATCGCCAGGGCCGGGTCTTCCCGGCCGAGTTGCTCCAGCGCCTGGCCGCGAACCATCGCCGCCTCGGCCGCCAGTTCCGCCGGCGGGTCCTTCTCCAGAAGCTCGGCGAAGGTTGCCGCGGCCTCGGTCAACTGGCCCGCCTTGAACTGCGTCCACCCCTGCCCGGCGAGACCCTTGAGGACGTACTCGGGCGAACGGCTCTCGGCCTGGAGCCGGCGGTTGAGCTGGCGCGACCACTCGGCGTCGTTCGCGTCGTAGGCCGCCTCGGCCAGATGGTCGGTGATCTGCTCGATCAAGGCGTGTTCGCCGTGCTTCTCAAGCAGTTCGGCATGGAGCTGTTTCGCCTTGTCAATCTGTCCGCTTCGGGCGTAGCAGATAGCCAACTCGCCGCGCCCCTTGACGGCCGCGTCGCCCGTGGGGTCCGACGCCAGGAAAGCCTCCAGCGGCGCGACCGCCTCACCGTAACGCTGCATCGCCAGCAGCAGCGAACCTTGCGCCGACTGGGCATCCGCTTTCAGGCTCGGCTCACTCGATTGCGTGATCGGCACGAGCAGATCGATCGCTTCGGCGTGACGATTCAAACCCTGGTAGGCCTGGGCGAGCAGGTAGCGGTCGACCAGCCCCTGCCGGTCGGTCTTCTCGGCCGACACCAACGGCGCCAGTAGTTTCAACGCAGCGTCGTATTGTTTCTGTTGCAGCAACGATCTGGCCCAAACGCGATGGACGTCGCCGATCAACGGGTTGCCCGAGAAGCGCTTCTCGAACTCGGCGGCCTCATACTCGATCGCCGCATAGTCTTCCGCGTCCCATGCCGCACGGATCTTCCCCAGCGCGGCCTGATCGAGCCACTTGTTGCCCGGCACCTCGGATTTCAGCACCAGGTCGTACTGGCGTCGTGCGGCGACCGGCTGACCGCTTTGACGCAGGGCCTCGCCAGCGTGGAATCGGACGTCGGGGGCCAGCTTATGCTGAGGCCCTGCCGCCGTGGCTGCGGCGGCGAACGTCTTGGCCGCAGTTTGCCAGTCGTCCTGTTTCGTTTGGGTCAAGCCGAGCCAGTATTGGGCCTCCACGCCGACGCTCGAATCGGCAGCAACCGACGCGAACACCTCGGCAGCCTCGTCCCATCGCTGCAACTTGAACAGCGCCCAACCGCGGCCGAGCCGGGCATTGGGCCGCTGCGGACTGGCGGCCATCGTCGTCTCAAAGGCCGAGAACGTGCGAATCGCTTCGGCATACTCGCCGAAAGCATACTGCATGGCGCCGAGCCGAAACTGCGCGACGTCGGCAAACCGCGTGCCTGTTTCCGCAGCCAACGCCCGGTAGAACTCGGCCGCTTCGCGAGTCTTCCCCTGTTTCTCCAGAGCCCGGGCAAGCCCGAACCGGCACTCGGAGGCCAATCGGCCCTTGGGGAAGTCGTCCAGACCGGCCTGAAAGTACTTTGCCGCCGTGGCCGCGTCCTGCTTGCGCAGGGCAAGGTTGCCCAGATAGGGCAGCACGTAGGCGTTGAGTTTGTCGATCGGATATTTCTTGCGAAACTGTTCGAGATCGGCAACCGCGTCCTCGCTGCCGGCGGCACTGCCTGGCTCGGCCGTGCCCGCCAGGTAAGCCATCTCACCCGCCCTGAACAGCGCAGCCCGGGCGTAGGGCCCGCTGGGTTGCCGATCGAGATACGTCCGGTAGAACTTCCCGGCCTCTTCGCGGTTGTTCGATTGCAGCAGCGACTCGGCCAGGAGAAAGACGCTCGCGTCGGCCTTAGCGTGGTTGGGAAATCCGTCGAGAAACTTGCGAAACTCCTCGACGGCCATCTTCCAACGCCCCTGGCCGTAGTGACC
>JABMRB010000571.1 GCA_013202865.1 Candidatus Nealsoniibacteriota bacterium
CCTGCCACCTCGAACCGTACGTGAGGCTGGGCAGCGTCCCTCATACAGCACTACGGCGAACGGCTAGCAGACGACAGCTTATCAGGACACACCAGCGAGTGGTTAGCCAGCACCTATTCGGGCCCGGCATGTGTGTCGACTGCAAGGACACTCTGACGTTCTCTATTCACAATTAGTCGAGTTACGTCAGGCCGTGCATAGTGGCCAGCAAGGTCAAAGTTCTGTCGCTCGGCTCTCACACGGCTGTGATCGAGAGTCGCGACAATCAATTCTTCCTTCTCAACGACCGGTTCGACGATCCATTCACCATCAGGCGCAACAATACAAGAGCCCCCATCGGCGAGTATGTCCGAAGCATTGGCGAGAATAAGCTCCGAGTGGGGCGTATCTGGCGATATGTCAGCTTTCCGCATGAGCCCGCTAGCCGAGAGGACGTATGACCGTGCCTCTTTGGCGACGAACCGAGTGATGTCTGATGTATTGCGACTGCTCCCAGGCCAAATTGCGATATGCAAGTCTTCCCCGAGCGCTGTCAAAGTGGCACGTGCTAAGGGCATCCAATTCTCCCAGCAATTCAGGCCACCAACGGAAAAGGCGCCCAATTGATGTACACGCAAACCGTGTCCATCACCCGCCGCCCAAGTCAAACGTTCTTCGTATGTGGGTACCAGTTTTCGATGCACCGATTGGATAGTTCCCACTGAATCTATATAGACAAGTGAACAGTACAAGCTGTGACCACCCCGGTCTGCGGCGCGCTCGACGCAACCAACGACAATAGCGATCTGATGATGAGAAGCTGCACAACAAATTGAATCCAAATGCCCTGCTTCGATTTGGATGGCCTGGTTCAAATAGTGTGCATGAATGTCTTTTTGGATAGGCGAATTGAAGCGTGCTCCATCAGTAAGCTCAATCCAAAATGGATAGCCAGGCAGAATCGCCTCGCCGAATACAATCAGCTTGCAGTCTTCTTTTGCAGCCAATTTCACGTGATCAACTACTTTGGCGGTTGTTTCTTCGCGATTCAGCCAAACAGGCGCAATTTGCGCAATGCCGACTTTCAGGCTGTCAGAATGACTTTCTATAGCCACATCACCCATAACGAGATGCTCCCTTGGACTAACTCAATTCCTTATCGTGCTGGCTAACGTTTGCGTCAGGCGCGTGGCGGGTCTCGCGTGAGGCCGTCGCCAACCGAGGCCGTCGCTTGCGCAACCCGCCTGAACAACCGTGGCGAAAGCCACGTCGCCTGCACGCCGTGCTGGGCGGCCCTTCTTTTCTGTACGACTTGCCCATGACACGGTATCATTGCATAAGAATTCCAGCCCTCTTCGATTCTGCAGATACCTGCCATATGGCACAAAATTTGCCAGGCGGCGCGGACTTCTGCTGAGTTGTAGGTTGGCTGGATAGAACATCTTTCTCACCATGAGCATCAGTTCGTCGGTTCAGCGACCGCTTGTATAGGTCGCTGCCGTGGTCCATTCAGGAGGGTCCCCAGCTAACTGTAGTGCATCAGTTTCTCATACGTCAACAGCAGCTGAAGAATTGGCCGTTGAATCTCGTGATCAAGACATCACGGCTGCGGCGGCGGGCCGGCATTCGCCGGGATTGGCGTCCCATCAGGCACGCTACGCAACTCCCCGCAGGTGACGAAGTAGACATCGCGCCAAACATATCCGCGGTCGTTGAACGTCTCGATTGTCTCAATCCAGCGTTTTTCGCCCATATCGAGAAGGTAGATATGCGGACTGTTTACGCATTTGAGGAGGATCGGATTGGGGTGTTCGTAGATGATGTCTTGCACCGCCGGGGGCAAAGCCTCGACCGCACCTTGATCGATGCCAAATAGCCAGGGAAGGGCGAGTATCATCGCCAGAGCCCAGACGGCATAGGCGACGGTTCCTGCGCTGTAGGCGGGGAATAGTCCCTGCAACCACCGCCCCGCCTTGACCCGCGCCTGAAAGAGTAGCACAAGTAGAAGTAGGCCGATGTTAATCACGTTCCAGCCGATAAAGGTGAGACGATTGGGTGTGAGCCGATCAAGGGCGGTACGGTAGAGGATGGCGGCCAATGCATAC
>JABMRB010000572.1 GCA_013202865.1 Candidatus Nealsoniibacteriota bacterium
GCCGTCGATTGATTTCCATACCAAGTAATCGCCATGCTCGAAAGCATGCGCGAATTGTGCCCAGAGCGCAATACCCCCCTTTTGGCGGATAATCAGGGTGCGGAAAATGGGCGTACGGCAACGTCAATTCCGCTACTCGATCAACTCATCAACCAGCGGCGTCAACTCTTTGGGCCAATCGTCATCGCCCGGGTCGTACCCTTTCGCCAGCAACCAGCGGGTCGCCTCTTCGTTGCTCACCCATTTGATGTGCGGCCTCGATCCCTGCCACCCTGAATACTGCTCCATGTAGAACCGACACGTAGTTGAAAGAACTGATGCAGACCATACCTTACGTGAGCGGTAGAGTGTTTCGTTGAAACACCGCGATCTAGTCGCCTTGCCGATCCGGTTGTGGCCGTCAGGGTACGTGGTCTCAATGTACATGGGCCAGGACGCGGACGCCTTGTCGGTGTCCACTACGGTCCCGTCATCCATTCGGTAACGTGTTATCGTGCAACGCTGGCCACAAGGGCATTTGTATGCATGCTGCCAAGCCGGTACGATTCGGGGAGGTACGAGTGGGGGAGGTACGAGTGGGGGAATGGTAATCGTTTTGCTCGTCCACGCTGAGCGCGGCTGGCAGGCGTCTAATCCTCTACCAATCCAGCTTTTGTCCGCAGTGGAAAAAACCGACAGATCATGACACTCCGACCCGGCCGCGGCAAGGAATTTCCTCATGGCAACCACAGAGACGGATGTGGTGGTAGACTCCGATTCGTTGCCCTTGGAAGCCATTCCCACGACGCGCCCCCGGAGGGTGACAACGGGGCCACCACTGCAACCGCGAACCACCGGCATAGCTGCGCGAAAAGGGTGCGTCGACGAAACCCCCGCTCCGATCTGGCTCACCATCGATCCCCGCACCGCTGGTCTGTCCCAAGCTCCTGACCGGTTGAACATGACCAACTCCTGGCCCAACGAAGGAAGCGCGGCAGCCAGTGCCAGGGGAACCAGCTTCCGGTTTGTCTCGATCCGGAGCAGGGCTAGGTCATTTTGCCGATCAGCGGCGACAACGCCCAAGATCTTGGCCTTCGTACCGTCCCGAAACCTGACGTAGTCTGGCTCGTTGTCGGCCACGTGATAGCAGGTCATCACCAAACCGCCGGCATCGACCACGAAACCGGTCGCGCCATCGATACGAACGACCGACTCCTCGGACAGCCTCAACAACTCTGCGGGGATTCTATCTGCTTTCGCGACCGAGGACTCTTGAACGATCGAGGGCTGCCGTTCGAGAATCGAGGATTCCGGGCCGAAAATCGACCAGCCGCCGATCGCCGCGGCCAGCAACGGAGCCACAGCTAGACAAAGCCACCCGAGTCTCTTCCTTCGCGGCCTGCGCCTCGCGCAGGCCGCGCGGCGAAGCAAATCGACAGCGGATAGGGGAGCGGGCTGCATGCTGGTCAGAGAGGCGGGGTGCAGGGGTAGGTTGCAGACCCCATCGTAGGCAGGCCGCGATTCCCGTGTCAACAGTCCAGCGGTGGGAGGTTCATGGCAAAGGGGCTCTGCCGGGGGGGCGATGGCCGGGCCAAGCGATGGCTGACACCGGCCCGGGGCGTCCTACAGCGCGTGTCCGCCAGCCCGAATCGGCCACGATTTCTTGCCAAAAGGTGGCCCCCAGGTGGCCCCGGAGGCAGCCTGCTTTTCTATGCCAGCCGCAGTAGACAAAAAACCCCGCCGTAACTCGTTGCTACGACGGGGTTTAGCAGCGGAGGGCAAGGGACTCGAACCCTCAACCGGCAAGCCGGCACCTGATTTCGAGTCAGGGTGCTAACCAATTCGCGTACCCTCCAGCCAACTGTAATCTAGCTCCACACCGGCGACCTGACAAGCTTCGATGAGTCCGGTTTCCATCCCGCCGCCAAAAGAACACTCAAACCGCGCGCAGCGAGCCACCGGTTTGGATTCGACAGCACCCCAACTCCTCCAGTTTGCCGCGCCCCCCGCCGTGACCTATTATTACAAGGCGACGAATGATCGAATCCTGGCGGATTGACACCCCCCCGAACAAGGGAGTATTGGCGATGGACCGGAACAACGTGAAGCGGCGACAGGTACTCGACGCGTTGGGCGACTTGCGGCAGGTTGGCCACGACGGGGATCTTTCGGTCAGCCATGTGATGACGGTGACTCCGAATTGTATTGCACCGCAAACGAGCGTCCTGGATTTGGTGAAACTGCTGCACGCGAAGCAGTTTCGGCATCTGCTGGTAACCGACGGCCCCGATCGGTTGGTCGGCGTGATCAGCGACCGGGACGTGATCCGTTGCTTCGGTCCCCAGGAACATCCGGACCACGAGGTGCTGGCTCGGATTACGGCCGCTGAGATCATGAGCGATGATCTGGTGACCGTTGGGCCGGGCACGCTGCTGTCGCGGGCCGTGGCGATGATGGTCGACCAAGGCATCAGTTGTCTGCCCGTGCTGGCCGACGATCTGCTGGTGGGGATTCTCACGAACACCGATCTGCACTTAGTCTTGCAGGTGCTGCTGCAAACGATACGTCAGTCATCCCCGGAAGAATCGGTCGGCGCGGCAGCCTCTAACCCGTAAAAACGGTTCAACTGCTCGCTTGCGGCCGGCCCGATGAGACGTTGGTATCGAGGTTGGCTAGGATGCTTGATATGCGGGTTCTTGCGGCTGACACCGCTGTGTCGCCGAAAGCAAATTGCTTCGCCCAATCGCGGCAACGCGGTCGATACGTCGATTAGTTTCCGGCGTACACGCAATCGAGGCTTCTCAAGGACCGAGCAATGAACAAAGACACCTTCCGAGTTGTGACTCGAGGAGCCGACGGCAAGATTCGCATCCGCGACTACGATTCGGAGGAGGCCTTGCTGCGACGGCATTCGCAGGTCGGCGTGGACGATTGCAGCACGGACCTGGGGCTTCGCGGCCAGCCGGTGTTCCGCGGCCTGATCGGACCGATGCCGGACGGCCAGAACATCATCCGCTACGAGTCGCCCGAGGTCTTTGAATCGCTAACCAAAGAGTGGGGAACGAAAGCGCCTCCCCGCCGCGCTCGGACCAAGCGCTGAGTGGCTGCGGACGGGCATCCGGAGTCGCATCTGCTGCAAAACCGGTCTTGCCAACTCGGGCCGGATCGCGCATTCTGTAGGGTGCGTGAAACGCACCTGCAATGGCTGTGTGGTGCGTTTCACGCACCCTACAAAGTTGTGGTGCGTTTCACGCACCCTACAAACTCCGGGAGTAGACCCTATGATCGACAAGGAAATCTTGGACGTTCTCGTCTGCCCGGAGGATCGCACGCCGCTGCACGTTGCCGATGAGGACCTGCTCGCACGGCTTAACACGGCGATTGCTGCCGGAAAGGTCGAGAATCGGGGGGCGGCGAAGGTCGAGGCAGCCGTCCAAGGCGGTTTGGTTCGGCAGGACGGGAAACTGCTGTATCCGATCGTCGACGATATACCCGTGCTGCTGGTCGAGGAAGCGATCTCGCTGGAGCAAATCGATGGCTGAGAAGACCATTTTCAAGAAGATTATCGACCGGGAGATCCCAGCCAAGATCGTCTACGAGGATGATCTATGCCTGGCCTTTGAAGACGTCAACCCTCAGGCGCCTACGCACGTGCTCGTCATCCCCAAGCGGGAGATCGCCTCGGTCGACGACGTGACCGAGGAGGACGAGGAAGTCGTGGGCCACCTGTTCGCGGTGATCAAGAAGATCGCCGCCGAGTTGGGTCTGGCGGGCGGATACCGCGTGGTGACCAACTGCGGTCGCGACGCCGGCCAGGAAGTGATGCACCTGCACTTCCATCTGCTGGCCGGGCGGAAGCTCGCGTGGCCACCCGGGTAACACCATGAAAGTCGCCTACTTCACCGGTCTGCGGAAACTCGAAATCCGCGAAGAGCCCGCGCCGAGTCTTAGTGCCGCCGGCAGCGAAGGACGCTGTGCCGCCGGCTCGGTGGTGGTGCAAATCGATCGCGTGGGCGTCTGCGGGTCCGACGTACACTACTATCTTCGTGGGCGGATCGGCGACCAGACGGTCGAGTATCCCGCCACGCTGGGGCACGAATGCGCCGGCACGGTCGCACAGCTCGGTTCGCAGGTCAAGTCGCTGGCGGTGGGTGATCGGGTGGCGATCGATCCGGCCTTGTCGTGCGGCCATTGCGACCAGTGCCGCATCGGACGGGTCAATACGTGTCGCAATCTGCAATTCCTGGGTTGTCCGGGCGAGGCCCCCGGCGCGGTGGCCGAGTATCGCGTGCTGCCAGCGGAGAACTGTCTGCGGATCCCCGATAACGTGACGCTCGAAGAGGCCGTGCTGGTCGAGCCGCTGTCGATCGGGCTGTACGCGGCCCGCCTCGGTGAGGCCGAGCCGGGCGCACGGATCGCCGTTCTGGGTGCCGGCCCGATCGGGCTGAGCGTGCTGCTTTGCCTCAAGGCGCTGGCACCTTGCACGGTCTACGTTACCGACCTGATCGACCGGCGGCTGGAGATTGCCCGGCGTTGCGGGGCCGATTGGACCGGCAACGCCGAGCGGGACGACGTGACCGGGGCCATTTCGGCGGCCGAAGCGACGGGACTGGACCTGGTCTTCGAGTGTTCGGGCGACCCGGCCTGCATCGATCAGGCCCAACGGATGCTCACTCCCGGCGGCACGCTGGTGCTGGTCGGTATTCCGTCGGCGGCCGAGGTCAGCTTCGACGTTCACCGGATGCGTCGCACGGAGTTGACGTTCAAGAACGTCCGCCGCCAGAAGGGCTGCGTGGAGGCGGTGATCCGGATGATCGCCGAGCGTCAGATCGACGTGGCCCCGCTGCTGACCCATAGC